>DASUZG010000287.1:0-2274 GCA_036376995.1 Azonexus sp.
ATGCCAACTACGTCGCCAGCCGCCTGAACGCCCACTACCCGGTGCTCTACGTCGGCAAGAACGGCCGCGTGGCGCACGAGTGCATCCTCGACATCCGCCCGATCAAGGCCGCCACCGGCATCGCCGAGATCGACATCGCCAAGCGTCTGATGGACTATGGCTTCCATGCCCCGACGGTGTCCTTCCCGGTGGCCGGCACGATCATGGTCGAGCCGACCGAGTCGGAATCGAAGGCCGAGCTGGATCGCTTCATCGCCGCGCTGGTTTCGATCCGCGAGGAAATCCGCCAGATCGAGAACGGCGTCTGGTCGGCCGACAACAATCCGCTGAAGAATGCCCCGCATTCCCAGGCGGACGTCATGGACGAGGAGTGGAAGCACCCGTACAGCCGTCAGCAGGCGGTGTTCCCGCTGGCCTTCGTGGCAGCCAACAAGTTCTGGCCGAGCGTCAATCGCATCGACGATGTGTACGGCGACCGCAACCTGAACTGCGCCTGCCCGCCGATGGACGCCTACGCCGAGTAATGCCGGTCGATCTCTCTGCCGTCGCCAAGTGGCCGAACGTCCCGGCCTGCTATGGCTGGCTGTCGCTCGACCGGCGCGGCGACTGGCGATTGCAGGGAGAACGCGTCACCCACCGCGGCCTGATCGACTTCATCAACCGGCAGTACGGGGGTGACGAATCAGGCTGCTGGTTCTTGCAGAACGGGCCGCAGCGGGTGTTCGTCAGCCTCGCCTGCACACCGTGGATTTTCCGCCGGGGCGACGACGGCTTCGTCAGCCACACCGGCGCCGCCGCCGGTGCCGTGCGCGAGGCGCTGCTCGACGACGGCGGCAGCATCCTGTTGGACACCGAGCTCGGCATCGGCCTGCTCGACGACCGCGAGCTGGCGCAATTTCTGGCCGAATGCCGCGATGCGGCCGACCAGCCGGCCACGGAAGCGGCCCTGCTCGACCTGATGGCCGGGCAGCGCCCACCGCTCTTCTGGCAGCAACTGCCACTGGCACCAGTCGCCGCAGCCGCGTTGCCGCAGCGCTACGGCTTCATTGCCGACCCGCAGCCCTGAGGCCGCGTGGCCCCCACATTTCATCAGCCTTGTAGCGCGACGCCGTAGCGTCAGGAGCCGGCGTGCGTGCGCTGCCAGGCTGCGATTTCCGGCAGCGCTTCGGCCAGCGTGTCGGCCAGCGCTGCATCGGCCTGCAGCAGCAACTTGCGCTGGCGGGCATTGAGCCGCTGCGGAAAAACCGGCTGCAGTTCGATGCACAGGTCGCCGGCCGGGTTGCGCCCCCGCCCCGGGAAACCCTGCCCAGCCAGCCGAATTTCCCGTGTTTCCGGCAACCCCGCTTCCAGCGGGTGATCGAGAAAACCGCCGAGGCACGGCAGGCGGATCGTGCCGCCGGCCATCAGCTGCAGCGCGCTGACCGGCATGGCGGCCAGCAGGTCGCGCCCGGACAGACGGAACAGCGGATGGCTGCGGATCACGATGGTCAGGTACAGGTCGCCGGCCACCAGTTCATCGGTCGCCATCTCGCCCTGGCCGGCCAGGCGCAATTCGTCGCCGGCCAGCATGCCCGGCGGCACCCGGACTTCCAGGCTGACTTCGCCGGCATCGCGTCCACTGCCCTCGCAGTCGGGGCAGATACGCTCGCTGAAAAAACCGCGACCACCACAGTCCGGGCAATTGGCCAGGCCGTGGCGTCCGGCGCGGATGCGCCCGCTGCCGTGGCAGGCCGGGCAGAAACGGGTACGGGCCATGCCGGCCTGCCCCGAGCCGTCGCAGGTCGCGCAGGCCTTGCCGCGCACGTAGGCGAGCGTCCGGCGGCAGCCGGCGGCCGCCTCTTCCAGCGAGATTTCAAGATTCAGGCGGATGTCGGCGGCCCGCGGCGGTTGCGGCTCGGCGGCCGGCTCTGCCACCTCCTCTGCTGAGTCGGTTTCGAGCAGGCGGTCGTAGGCGGCACGGATTTCCTTGAAGCGCTCGGTCGCCGCCGGATCGGCATTGCGATCCGGATGCCAGCGCATGGCCAGCCGGCGATAGGCGCGCTTGACTGCCGCCCCGTCGGCTCCCGGCTTCAGTCCGAGGACGCTCCAGGCGCAGTCATTCATGCGGTACGCCTCGGCGGCAACGGCGGGATTCGGGCGACAAGCTCAACATGCGTATTCCTTTTCAGCATCCGTCCGGCGCCGCCGCAATGCACGGCGGGCGGGACGAACCCCGCATTGTGGACGAAGCCCCGGCCGGCCGTCCACCGGCCCCACCCGCTGCCGATCCGGCAC
>DASUZG010000288.1:0-2752 GCA_036376995.1 Azonexus sp.
TCATCGCCCTTACCGAGGCGCGCGCGCTGAGCGAGGTCGAGCGCCACCTGCTGCGCCGCGCCTACGAACACGTCCTCGGTTGATTGTCGCAAACGCGACAACGCATTGCGCCGCAACAATCGCATCGATTCAAGCAGTTACCGCACTGACATTACATGGCACAGGCTTTGCATTGAAGCCCTCATCACCTCTCGGAGAACCGCCATGATCAATCTGACCCCTGCCGCCGTCAAAGCTGTCCAACGCTTCATCCGCGGTGCCGAAACGCCGGTCGCCGGTCTGCGCCTGATGATCTCCGGCGGCGGCTGTTCCGGCCTGCAGTACGGCATGAAGCTCGAAACCGACAAGGCCGAGGACGACTGGGAACTCGAAGTCGAGGGCGTCAAGCTCTTGGTCGACCCGATGACCATGCCGATGATCGACAACGTCACCGTCGATTTCGTCGACACCCTGACCCATACCGGCTTCAAGTTCGACAACCCCAACGCCAGCGCCCAGTGCTCCTGCGGCCAGTCCTTCTCGGTCTAAGGAGAACGCATCATGTGGGAATACTCAGACAAGGTCCGCGAGCACTTTTTCAACCCGCGCAACTCCGGCCCGCTCGAAGAAGCCAACGGCATCGGCGACGTCGGCTCGATCCAGTGCGGCGACGCGCTGCGCCTGATGCTCAAGGTCGAACCGGAAAGCGAGATCATCCAGGATGCGCATTTCCAGACCTTCGGCTGCGGCTCGGCCATCGCTTCCTCTTCCGCGCTGACCGAGATCATCAAGGGCATGACGCTCGACGAAGCGCTGAAAGTCTCCAACCAGGACATCGCCGACTACCTCGACGGCCTGCCGCCGGAAAAGATGCACTGCTCGGTGATGGGCCGCGAAGCGCTGCAGGCCGCCATCGCCAACTACCGCGGCGAGGAATGGTCGGACGACCACGAGGAAGGCGCGCTGATCTGCAAGTGCTTCGCCGTCGATGCGGTGCTGATCGAGGATGTGATCAAGGCCAACAACCTCAACACGGTCGAGGAAGTCACCTTCTACACCAAGGCCGGTGGCGGCTGCGCCGCCTGCCACGAGGGCGTCGAGGAAATCCTGGCGAAGGTCAAGGCGGCCCGTCCGGGGGCCGGCGAAACCTCGCCGCCGCCGGCCTGCCCGGCCACCCCGGAAGCGCCGAAGCCGCCGGCTGCCAAGCTGTCCCTGGTGCAGAAGATCAAGAAGATCGAGGAAGTGCTGGAAGCGGTGCGGCCGATGCTGCAGCGCGACCACGGCGACGTCGAACTCGCCGACGTGCAGGGCAAGAAGATCTACGTGCATCTGAAGGGCGCCTGCTCCGGCTGCATGATGGAAGCGGCCACCCTGGGCGGCATCCAGCAGAAGATGATCGAAGCCCTGGGCGAGCTGGTGCAGGTCCTGCCGTCGTCGCACATGCCCGTAGAGGCCTGAGAACGCCACAGCCAACCCCCGTCCAACCCCGCAGACATCCAAGGACAGCGCCATGAACCCCATCTATCTGGACAACAACGCCACGACGCGGGTCGATCCGGCCGTGGTCGAAGCCATGCTGCCGTTCTTCACCGAGCATTTCGGCAACGCGTCGTCCATCCACGCCTTCGGCAGCGAAGTCGGCAAGGCGCTGAAGAAGGCCCGCACCCAGGTGCAGGCGCTGCTCGGCGCCGAGCACGATTCGGAAATCATTTTCACCTCCTGCGGCACCGAGTCCGACTCGACCGCCATCCTGTCGGCCCTGAAGGCCCAGCCCGAGCGCAACACGGTGATCACCACCGGGGTCGAGCATCCGGCCATCCTGACCCTGTGCGACTGGCTGGAAAAGGAGGGCTACATCGTCCACAAGCTCAAGGTGGACAAGAAGGGGCGGCTCGATCTCGACGAATACAAGTCGCTGCTGCACGACGGTGTCGCCATCGTCTCGGCGATGTGGGCCAACAACGAGACCGGCACCCTCTTCCCGGTCGAGGAAATGGCCGCGCTGGCCGCCGAGAAGGGCATCATGTTCCACACCGACGCGGTGCAGGCGGTCGGCAAGATCCCCATCGACCTGAAGAACACCAAGATCGACCTGCTGTCGCTGTCCGGCCACAAGCTGCACGCACCCAAGGGCATCGGCGTCCTTTACCTGCGCCGCGGTTGCCGTTTCCGCCCGCTTTTGCGCGGCGGCCACCAGGAGCGCGGGCGCCGGGCCGGCACCGAGAACTCGGCCTCCATCGTCGGCCTCGGCGCCGCCTGCGAGCTGGCGCTGCAGCACGTGGCAGAAGAAAACACCACGGTCCGCCGCCTGCGCGACAAACTGGAAGCCGGGATCCTGAGCCAGGTCACGCACTGCTTCGCCACCGGCGATGCCGGCCCCGGCGGCAGCCGCCTGCCCAACACCAGCAATATCGCCTTCGAATACATCGAGGGCGAGGCCATCCTGCTGCTCTTGAACAAGCTCGGCATCGCCTGCAGTTCCGGCTCGGCCTGCACTTCCGGCTCGCTCGAACCCTCGCACGTGATGCGGGCGATGGGCATCCCCTACACCGCCGCCCACGGCACGATCCGCTTTTCGCTGTCGCGCTACAACACTGAAGCCGAAGTCGATCGCGTGATCGCCGCGGTGCCCCCGATCATCGCGCAATTGCGCAAGCTCTCGCCGTACTGGAGCGATGTGGGTGGCAAAAGCGGCCCGGCCGCTGATCCGGCTGCCACCTTCGCCCCGACTTACGCCTGAGCGTCACCGTCTCTCTCTGTAGCACCTCGGTTC
>DASUZG010000289.1:0-4427 GCA_036376995.1 Azonexus sp.
TGCGCGGCGCCGCCTGCTCGCGCAGTTCCGGACGCTTCAGCCAGCCGGCCTCGATGGCGCCGTCGTACCAGTGCAGGCCGCCGCTCAGCACGTTGTCGGTGCCGACCTGCAGACCGAACAGCACGCCCAGCTGCGGCCTGCCGTGATGGCTGGCGGCCACCAGGCAGGGCGAGATGCGGCGCACGCTGTCGGGGCCGGCGGCCGGGCGGATGACCATGCCGTCGAGCAGCGTCCAGCTTTCGGTCGCCACCTGGATGCGCTTGACCGCGGTCGGCATCTGCGAGAGGCGGTCGAAGCCGAACAGCGCCATGCGCTGGTGGGCCAGCGCGCCGCCGCTGCCGAGGTTGGCGGCCGGGTTCAGGTACTCGCCGCGCAACAGGGCATAGGCGTCTTCGCCGCCGAAAGCGAGCGCGATCTCGCCGATTTCGGTGGACGGTTCGTGCTCGTGCGCTCCCAGGCTGTGGCGCAGTTCCTCGAGCAGACGGATGCAGGCGTCGCCCGACAGTTCGCGGCCGAGCTTCAGGGCTTCCGGCGCCTCGCCCTGGCGCAACGATTCGAGGCGCCGGCGCAGCTTGCGGTCCACCGAGCGGATGCCGAGCCAGCGCGGCACCTCGGCCGGCAGCGCTCCGCCGTACAGCGGCGCGAGGTCGAGTTCGCGGGCTGCCGGGTCGTCGTCGGGCGCGGCGCGGAACGGCGCCAGCTCCCGCCAGCGGCTGATCGCCCGGTTGGCCACGGTCAGCTGCGCGCCGGTCAGGCGGTAGGGATCGACCAGGCGCAGCAGGAAGGCCCAGGCCAGGTGGCCGGCGACGGTCGAGTCGCCGAGGTGGGGAAAGTCGCGGTCAGGCAGCGCCTGCTCGAGCAGGCCGTCGCGGCTGGCCTGCGCCAGCGTGCCGAACAGCAGGCGGTTGATCGCCTGCGGACATTCGTAGGCCGCCAGGAAATGACAGTAGGCCGCCAGGCGCAGCGCACAGGCGGCGCGGTTGAGCGCCAGGCCGCGCTCGGCCGGGGCCAGTTCATCGTGGCGGCGCAGGTAGGCGACGCCGAGGCGCAGCCAGAAGCGGGCGGCCAGTTCGAAGGCGCGGAAGTCATCCTCGGGCAGCGGCAGGGCCTTGCGCGTATAGCGCGGCTCGATGGCATCCTGCAGTGGCACGGCCGCCGTGCGCAGCAGGCCGAGCAGTTCGATGGCGAGGGCCGGCGCCACGGCGCTGGCGTCGATGGCTTCGACCTGCATTGCCAGCGCGGCCAGCGTCTGCGACGGATGCGCCTGCGGCTGCTGGGCGAGCCAGGCGCGGGCACCGGCGACGTCCTGGAACGCCGGGACGATATTCTTGCGGGGATCGGGCAGGGTTAGCCAATGCATCGGCGGCCTCCTTTGACGGTATGCTCCATCCATGAGCGGATTCGAACATTATGAGCGCGAATTGCGCGAACTGGATCACGAAATTCTGCACTACGCGGCGCTGTGCGGCATCGATCCGGCCGACCGGCCGGCATTGCTGGCCTGCCTGCGCCAGCGGCAATCGTCGTGGCCCGAGGACAAGGCCCGGCAGACCCTGGAGGGCCTGCTGGTGCTGCGCCTCAAGCTGGAGGCGGAGATGCTGGAGTTCGGCCTCACCGCCCCGCCGCTGATGCCGGCGAAGGACGGCGACGCCTAGCCGTCGGCGTTGATCCGGGCGATCAGTGCCTGCAGCGTCGCCGCCGCCTGGTCGTTGGCGACCTGGCAGGTGCCGGCCGCCTGGTGGCCGCCGCCGCCGTAGGCGAGCATCAGTTCGCCGATGTTGGTCCGGCTGCTGCGGTCGAGGATCGACTTGCCGGTGGCGAACACGGTGTTCTGCTGCTGCACGCCCCACAGCACATGGATCGAGATGTTGGCCTGGGGGAACAGCGCGTAGATCGTGAACCGGTTGGTGGCCCAGATCGTTTCTTCGTGGCGCAGGTCGAGCACCACCAGATTCCGGTGCACGGTGGCGCAGCGCAGGATCTGCTCGCGGGCTTTGTCGGCCTGCTCGAAATACAGCTCGACGCGCTCGCGCACGTCGGGCAGGGCGAGGATGTCGTCGATGTCGTGGTCGCGGCAGTACTGGATCAGGTCCATCATCAGCGTGTAGTTGCTGATGCGGAAATCGCGGAAGCGGCCGAGGCCGGTGCGCGCGTCCATCAGGTAGTTGAGCAGCACCCAGCCGTCCGGGTTGAGGATCTCGTCGCGGCTGAACTGCGCCGCATCGCTCTTGTCGACGGCTTCCATCATCGCATCGGAAATGCGCGGGAAGGCGTTCTTGCCGCCGTAGTAGTCATAGACGACGCGGGCCGCCGACGGTGCCTGGGCGTCGATGATGTGGTTGGCGCGCTCGCTGGTGTTGCGGAGGGTTTCCGACAGATGGTGGTCGAAGGCGAGATGGGCGCCGGCGACGTAGGGCAGGTTGGTGGTGATGTCGCGGCCGTCGATGTCGATCTTGCCGTCCTGCATGTCCTTCGGGTGCACGAACTTGATCTCGTCGATCAGGTTCAGTTCGTTGAGCAGCACGGCGCAGACGAGGCCGTCGAAGTCGCTGCGGGTGACGAGGCGGAATTTTTCTGCAGTCATCTGATCTCTCCGGTGAGCGGTGGTCAGCGGAGATTAAAGCACAAGGCCGGCAGCTCAGGCGATGCGGATGGCGCCGGTCGGGCACGGCGCCTGGCAGGCGCCGCAACCGGTGCAGCGTTCGCTGTCGATCTGCGGCAGCGGGCAGCCGCCAAGGCGGGGCGGGAAGGCGATCGCGCGCGCGTCGCAGAAATCGCCGCAGACACGGCATTCGACGCCTTGCGCCGGCAGGCAGGCGGGGCTGACGGTCGCCTTGTACGGCCAGGGTGCCGCACCGTCGCGCTGCAGCAGGGCCTGCGGCCGGCAGGCGGCGACGCAGGCGGCGCAGAAGGTGCACTCGCCGCGGCTGAAATCGATGGTCGGGTAGCCGCCGTCGCCGGCGATGATGATGCCCTGCGGGCAGGCCGGCAGGCAGTCGTGGCAGCGCGTGCAGCGGTCGACGAACTCGGCCTCGGGGCGTGCCCAGGGCGGGCGCAGTTCGGCCTTGGGCCGCGGCCGGCCGCGCAGGAAACCGCGGCGGGCGGCGTCGACCATGGTTACTTGGCCTGCTTCATCTTGTCGATGCCGGCGCGCAGCATCTGGTCCAGTTCCGAACCCGGCTCGACCTGCGGCAGCAGGGCTTCCCAGTAGGCGATGCCCTTCTTCGGGTCGTTCGCCTGCATGGCTGCGGCGCCGGCCAGGAACAGGCTGTGCGCGTGCTTGGCATCGAGCTTCAGGGCGCGGTCGATCAGTTGCTGCGGCTTGCCGGCCAGGCCGTCGCCGCCGGCCATGGCGATGGTCTCAGCGTAGCTGGCCAGCAGGTCCGGCTCGTCGTTGATGACCTTCTCGGCCTTGGCGAAGGCCTTGACGGCGTCGTCGTAGCGGCCGAGCGACTTGTAGGAACGGGCCAGCATCAGCCAGCCCTGCATGTCGTCCGGCTTCTGCTGCAGGCGTTCGGCCAGGCGGGCGACCATCGCTTCGATCTGCTCCGGCGTCACCTGCGCTTGCGGCGGCGGCGGTGCGGTGCGCGCCGGGTCGAGCGCTTCCGGCTTGCCGAGCAGGGCGTAGCCGAGCAGCGCCGCGATGGGCAGCAGCAGCACCAGGGCGATCGCCGTCTTGCGGCTGGGGCCGGCGATGGCCGGGCCGCTGGCGGCATCGGCCGGCGGTTCGAGTTCGTCGAGCAGGCGGCGCTGCAGTTCCTGGCGTGCGTGCTCGAAATCGGCCTCGGCCAGCGTGCCGTCCTGGCGCTCGCGTTCGAGATCGGCCAGCTGGTCGCGGAAAATGGCCAGGTTGGCGGCCTTGCGGTCCCCGGCCACGGCCGCGCCGCGCTGCCCGAACCACAGCGGCAGGAACAGGAAGGCGCAGATGACCACGACGATCAGCGTCGTGTAGAGGGCGAACGGCATCATTTGTTGTCGGGTTCCTTGAGCAGGGCTTCGATGCGGCTGGCCTCCTCGGCGGACAGCGGCTGGTCGGCGGCGGCGACGCGGCCGGCGCGGCGGCGCAGGTAGCGGAACAGCACCACCAGGCCGAGCAGCAGCAGGACCACCGGGCCACCCCAGAGCAATAGCGTGACGCCCTTGACCGGCGGCCGGTAGAGCACGAAGTCGCCGTAGCGGGCGACCATGAAGTCGATGATCTCGCCGTCGGTGCGGCCGTCGTGGATCATGCCGCGGATCTCGCGGCGCAGGTCGACGGCCAGTTCGGCATTGGAGTCGGCGATCGTCTCGTTCTGGCAGACCAGGCAGCGCAGTTCCTTGGACAGCGCCTGCAGGCGCTTCTCGGCGACCGGGTCGGCGGCCAGCGCGGCTT
Source organism: Azonexus sp. (assembly GCA_036376995.1). GTDB lineage: Bacteria > Pseudomonadota > Gammaproteobacteria > Burkholderiales > Rhodocyclaceae > Azonexus. The sequence continues at coordinate 4,373 of DASUZG010000289.1, forward strand.
CCTTGGCGGCCGAGGCATGCACCCCGGTCGAGACCAGGCAGAGCGCGAGAATCAG
>DASUZG010000290.1:0-5810 GCA_036376995.1 Azonexus sp.
CCACGGCATGAAAAACATCGAATTCCTCCCAGAATCAGGTGGCGGCCGGGTTGTTTTTTGTGAACCGCCAATGCGATCTTGCCACGGCCACGTTAAATGAAGCCAGCGTATTCCTAAGGCATCAAACCGGCGCCCCGCCCCCGGTTGCGCCTTTTTCTGCCAGATGCACCAGCAGCGCCGTGGCCGCCGGCGTCAGCGCCGCCCGCGAGCGGACGCACAACTGCAGGTCGCGCGGCGCCCAGGCATCGTTGATTTCCACCGTCCGCACCGCGCCGGCGGGCGCCACGGCCGAGCGCGGCACCATGCCGATACCGACGCCGGCCGCGATCATGCGGCAGACGGCATTGAAACTGCGGACCTGGATACGTACGTCGAGCCCGGCGCCCAGTTGCGCGGCAGCATTCATCATGAACGTGTGGATGGCGCTGCCGGCATGCAGGCAGACGAAGGGTTCGTCCAGCACTTCGGCGAAATCGACGGCAGCCCGCGCCGCCAGCGCGTGTCCAGCCGGCACCACGAGGACCAGGCGGTCGCTGCGGTAGGGCAGGGTTTCCAGCCCGGCCGGCTTGCCGTCGGCGGCGACCACGCCGATCTCGACCTGGCCGGCCGCCACCGCCTGGAGGATGGCCGGGCTCGGCTGCTCCTCGAGGCTGACCCGCAGCCGCGGATGCTCGCGCAGGAAATCGCCGAGATCCTCCGGCAGGAAACAGTTGATGGCATTGGTATTGGCGAACACGGTGACCTGGCTGGTCAGGCCGCTGGCATAGGGCGCCAGGTCGGCATGCATCTGTTCGAGCTGGGCGAAGACCTGGCGGGCGTGGCGCAACAGCGATTCGCCGGCAGCCGTCGGCGTCAGGCCGCGGGCGTGGCGGACGAACAGCGGCACGCCGAGCGCCGCTTCGAGCTGCGTCAGGCGGTGGCTGGCCGACGACGGCGCGAGATGGACGCGCGCCGCGGCGCGGGTCAGGCCGCCGCTGTCGGCGATGGCGGCGACCAGTTGCAGGTCGGCGAGGTCGTAGCGCATGGCCTAGGCCCGGCTCGCCGCCGGCCCGTGCAGGACGAAGTCGATCTGGCGCGGCAGACAGATCGTGTGCAGGTCGTAGCGCGCAACGACGGATGCGCGGGCCCGCTCGCGCAGCGGCCGGAAGGCTTGCGGATTTTCCAGGCATTCGGCGACCCGGCGGGCCAGTGCCGGCGGATCGAAGAAATCGACCAGCAAGCCGTTGTCGCCGTGGGTGATGACTTCCTTGACCGGCGCCGTATCGGAGGCGACGACCAGGCAGCCGATGCTCATGGCTTCGAGCAGCGACCACGACAGCACGAAGGGATACGTCAGATAGACATGGACGGCCGAGACCTGCATCAGGCGGGTCAGCGCTTCGTGCGGGACTTTCCCGACGAAGTGGATGCGCGACATGTCCAGCCGCGACCGGACCTCCTCGAGGAAGACCGTTTTCCACGATGCCCCGCCGGGCGCCGCAGGGCCATAGCTGACGCCATCGCCGCCAACGATGACGATGCGCGCCTTCGGCCGCAGTTGCTGCAGCAGCGGCAGCGCGCGCATCAGGGTGTGATAGCCGCGATAGGGCTCCAGTTGCCGGGCCACGAAGGTCACCACCTCGTCGCCGAAGCCGAGGCTGAGGCCGGCCGCCTTCAACTGGATCGACGCCGCATCGTCCGGCCGGAAATGCCGGGTGTCGATGCCTTCGTGAATGACGCTGATTTTCTCCCGCGCCCATGACGGGTGCTGCTCGCGCTGGAACTCGGTCGGCGCCAGGGCGGCATCGCAATCGCTCAGCGCGTGCAGCAGATGGGTGTTTTTCAGGATCGTGCGCTGCCGGCTATCGACGGATGGATGCGAGAACTCCGGATCGAAGCCGATATCGCCATTGCTCCCGCCGTAGAAGAATTCGGCATAAACGAGCAGGCGCGCATCGGGAAAAACGCTTCTGACGAACAGCGCCTCGCCCCATCCGGAATGCGCAAACACGACATCGGGTACGAAGCCCTGGTCGCGCAGCGCCAGCATCGCCTCGGCCGCCGCCTGGCCGCGCACGACCTTGCTCTCCCAGTCGCCGACCCGCTCCTTGCCGGCGGCCCGGACCCTGGCCTGCACCCGCCCGGAATAATTGACGACCGATACGCCGGCCAACGGCACCCCGGGGTCATTGATCGTCAGCGCCACCACCCGCGCCCCGAGGCCCGCCAGCGCCGGTGCGAGATGGCGGAACTGGCCGGGAAAATTCTGGTGGACGAACAATATATTTGTCATTTTCCGTTATTACTTTTGAGGTATTGCCGTTTAATCAATCTATCATTGATTATTTGTCGTTTAACGCCCGCCTTTTCGATCAGTCCACCTACCGAGACTACCATGGCCCTTTCCTTTGCCCTGAACAACGCCGACTCCACCCTGACCATCACGACCTCAACGGACCAGTTGCGCTTCAGCGATCCCGATAGTTTGTTTACCGGCTACTGGAGCGCCTTCCGGGATGGCAACGATCTGCACATCGATTTCGACGGCAAGGGCGAGGTCATCATCGTCAACCAGTTCGTGACGCCCTTGGTGCCGTTGTTCAATTTCGACGACGAACAAAACGTCACCTTCAGGAATGCCCTCACCGGGACCGCCACCGCTGAATTCATCATCGGTACGGCGGCGGATGAATCGATCAATGGCGGCGGCGGTGACGATATCCTGCTGGGCGGCGGCGGCAACGACAGCATCACCGGCGGCACCGCCGACGACATGATCATGGGTGGTGACGGCGATGACTTGCTGACCGGCAACGGGGGCGATGACGAATTCTCACCGGGAAGCGGCAACGACACGGTTGATGGCAGTGGTGCCGACGCTTATGCCGAAGTCAGTTACGCCGAATCCGAGGTGGCCATCACCGTCAACTTCAGTGGCGAGGAGGTCGGCGGCCAGGCGGCCAATACCGTGATCGAGCAGGCGGGCAGCCCGACCACGGACATCCTGACTGCGGTCGAACGGGTCACCGGCACCGCCTTCGACGACACGTTCTACGGCGGCCGGCTGATGGCCTGGGATTGGACCAACCCCGACCTCGAAGTGGATCAGACAGCATTCAACGGGCGCGGCGGCAACGACCATTTCGTGGCTTACGGCAATTCGATGGCGCTGAGCATGGGTGTCGAATACGAGTACGCCATGCAGGGTGTGATCGTCAATCTCGGCGACGACCAGATTACTGTCGATGGCGTCGTCGTGGACGCCCAGACCGCCCTCGACGGCGAAGGCGGCACCGATACCTTCGACCTGACTGCCGGCGTCCGGGTCGATATTGGCGGCAGCCGTTTCAACGACTATCTGGTGGGCCGCACCAGCTACTGGGCGGATCTTGAAGGCGGTGCCGGCAACGACACGCTGGTCGGCGGCGGCACGGGCGCCATTGCCGCCTACTGGGATAGCCCGTGGCCGGAAAACGGCATGGGCATCATCGCCAACCTGTCCGCCAGCAGCATCAGCTATGGCGGCGTAACGGTCGCTTCGAACAATGTCCGCGACAACTTCGGCGATACCGACACGCTGCTCAATATCACCGGCATCTACGGCTCCGAGTACGCCGACTACATCGTCGGCTCGGATGACGGCAACGTGATCTATGGCGGCGACGGCAACGATACGATCCGGGCCGGAGCCGGCATGGACGAGATCACGGCCGGAACGGGAGTCGATATCGTCGACGCCGGGTCCGAAAGCGACATTCTCAAGCTGGAGGGCAATCGCACTGAATTCACCGTCGTTCGCCTTGGCGCCGCGGAATATCGCCTGACAAAAATAGCTGGCGAGGACAGCGTCGACATCACGGTGCGCAACGTCGAGCAGTTCCAGTTCTGGGACGCCTTCCTCGGTGCGGAGGAACTGCTGGAAACCGGTTCTACCTACCAGGTCGGCAGCGATGTCAGCGATACGCTCACCGGCGCGGCCGCCAACGACACCCTCGACGGCCTGGACGGCAACGACAGCCTGGATGGGGGCAGTGCCAATGATCTGCTGATCGGTGGCTTAGGCGACGACACCATGACGGGTGGCGCCGGCAACGATACCTTCGACGTCGACAGCGTTGGCGACAGCGTGATCGAAACTGTCGGCACCGGGACCGGCACCGATACGATCCGTACCGCGCTGAACAGCTACTCCCTGAGCGGGCTGGCCAACGTCGAAAACCTCACCTTCGTCGGCGAAGGAAATTTCGTCGGCTCGGGCAATACGAGCAACAACGTCATCACCGGCAGCTTCGGCAACGACACGCTGAACGGCCTGAGTGGCAGCGACACTCTCATCGGCGGCACCGGCAACGACAGATACGTGATCGATTTAGCTACCGATGTCATCGTCGAAGGCGTGAACGAAGGCACGGACACAGTCGATATTCGCCTGAACGTGACGACCTACACCGTGGGCTCCAACATCGAGAACGCCACGATCGCGAACGCAGGCTCAATTCTCACGCTGACCGGTAACGCGTTGAATAACAGTCTGTTCGGCAACGCGGCCAACAACATTCTGAACGGCGGGGCCGGCTCCGATTTCATGCAAGGCGGTGCTGGTAACGACACCATCGATGGCGGGGTGATCACCGACCGCCTCAATTACAGCGATGGCAATTCGGTCGGTTACGCCGATGCCGGCGGCAGCGTCACCATCAATCTTTCCGGCATCACCGGCAACGGCAGCACCGGCCAGGGATCGGCCACCGGCACCGGCATCGGCACCGATGTGCTGAAGAACATTTCCTACGTCCGGGGCTCCAGCTCTGGCGACCTGATGACCGGCAGCAGCGCACTGACCATCGAATCGTTTGAAGGTGGGGTTGGTGATGACACCATCGACGGCGGCGCCATCACCGACACCTTGAATGGCACCAACTCCAATCGTCTCAGCTACCAGAATGCAGCCGGTGCCGTCGAGGTGAACCTGGCGGCCGGCGCTGCCTCCGGCGCTGATGGCAACGACACGTTCGCCAACATCAACATGGTGCGTGCCTCCGAGCATGATGACAGCCTGACCGGCTCGGACCGCGAAGACATCACCGAACATTTCGAAGGCCGTGCCGGCAATGACACGATCGATGGCGCCGGCGGACTCGACCAGGCGCGCTACGAAAACGCCCTGGGCGCGGTGAATGTCGATCTGGCAACCGGTACGGCCGATGACGGCTACGGAACGACCGATACCCTGTCCAACATCGAAGGTGTCCGCGGCTCGGCCTTTGACGACACGCTGACCGGCGGCAATGCCGCCAGCGATGAGTTCGAATTTTTCATGGGCATGGCCGGTGATGACATCATCGACGGCGGTTCCGGGTACGACCGTGCCGACTACAACCTGGCCACCGAAGCGGTCAACGTAACCCTCGGCGGGGCCGGGAACGGCACCGCCGTCGGCGGCAGCAGCACGGGCAGCGACACGCTGATCAGCATCGAAGGCGTACGCGGCAGCACCTTCAACGACACCCTGACCGGCAGCGACGATGCCGACGTCTACGAGACCTTTGCCGGCAAGGAGGGGAACGACGTCATCGATGGCCGCGGCGGGGTCGACCGGGTCGATTACCACATCTCCACCGCTGCCGTTAACGTCAATCTGCAGGCCGGAACGGCCGCCGACGGCTACGGCGGGACGGATACGCTGAGCCATATCGAAGACGTGCGCGGCAGCACCTTCAACGACACCCTGACCGGCAATGGCGGCGACAACCTGCTGCTGGGCGAGGCCGGCAACGACAGTCTGGCCGGCGGCAGCGGCAACGACAGTCTGGCCGGCGGCGCCGGCAACA
>DASUZG010000291.1:0-3851 GCA_036376995.1 Azonexus sp.
CGGCGGCGATCTGGCCGCGCGGCACGCTCTGGATGCCGGCGCGGATGATCTCGGAATAGTAGGCGGCCTCGAACAGCGAGAAGGCAACCAGCGCCGAGACCAGGCGGATGTCGCCGATGCCCTCGCCGAACACCGCGCGCAACAGCTGCGGCACGATCAGGTAGAACCACAGGATCACCATCACCAGCGGCACCGAGCGGAACAGGTTCACGTAGGTGGCGGCGGCCAGCGCCAGCAGGCGGCTGTTCGACAGCCGGGCGACGGCCAGCAGTGTGCCCCAGACGATGCCGATGACGATCGCCGTCAGCGTGACTTCGAAGGTGATCAGCAGGCCCTTGCCGAGCAGCGGCAGGGCACCGGGGATGGACGACCAGTCGAATTCGTACATGTCACTTCCCCCCGCCGATGTAGCCCGGCACCCGCACCCGGTTTTCCAGGCGGCGCATCAGGGTCATGACCACCACGTTGATCAGCACGTAGAGGATGGTCACGGCGATGAAGGCTTCGTACGGCTGGGCGGTGTAGTCGACCAGCTGCTGGGCCTGGCGCGACAGCTCGATCAGGCCGATGGTAGTGGCCACCGCCGAATTCTTGAAGATGTTGAGGAATTCCGAAGTCAGCGGCGGCACGATGATGCGCGCCGCCATCGGCACCAGCACGTGCCGGTAGATCTGCGGCAGCGTCAGGCCGAGCGCCTTGCCGGCCGCCAGCTGGCCTTTCGGCAGCGACTGGATGCCGGCCCGCACCTGCTCGGCGACGCGGGCCGAGGTGAACAGCCCGAGACAGACCATCGCCGAGAAGAACTGCTGGGTCAGCGGATGCGCCTGCTTGAAGGCCAATCCCCATTTCTCGGGAATCAGCTCGGGCATCACGAAATACCAGAGGAACAGCTGCACCAGCAGCGGAATGTTGCGGAACAGCTCGACATAGGCCGCGGCCAGCGTCGCCAGCCAGCGGTTGGGCACGGTACGCAGCACGCCGACCACGAAGCCGCAGGCCAGGGCGATGATCCAGGCGGTCAGCGACAGCGTCACCGTCCACTGCAGCCCTTCGAACAACCACTCCAGATAGGTGCTGTCGCCCGATGGCGTCTCGGACAGGAACACCCCCCAATTCCAGTTGTAGTTCATGACGGCTGCCCCCTCGGAACGCCGGCGGACGCGGAATCCGCCGGCGTGTCGGAACCACGGCCCCGGAACGGGGCCGACCGCTTACTCGAATGCCTTGTCGTTCGGCGCCGCGTACAGCGCCTTCATTTCGCCGGAAATCGGCATGTTCAGGTTGAGCCCCTTGGGCGGAATCGGACTCATGAACCACTTGGCGTAGATCTTCTCGGCTTCGCCGGAAGTCTGCACCTTGGCGATGGCGCCATCGACCACCTTCTTGAAGGCCGGATCATCCTTGCGCAGCATGCAGCCGTAGGCTTCCTTCGACTGCGCCGTGCCGACCACGGCCCAGTCGCCCGGGCGCTTGGCCTTGGCCATTTCGCCGTAGAGCAGCGCGTCGTCCATCATGAAGGCGACGGCGCGGCCGGTTTCCAGGGTCAGGAAGGATTCGCCGTGGTCCTTGGCCGAGATGATGTTCATCTTCATCGCCTTGTCCTCGTTCATCTTGCGGATCAGGCGCTCGGAGGTGGTGCCGGCGGTGGTGACCACGTTCTTGCCGGCCAGATCCGGGAAGTCCGTGATGCCGGAATCCTTCTTGGTCATCAGCTTGGTGCCGATGACGAAGATGGTGTTGGAGAAGGCCACCTGCTTCTGCCGCTCGGTATTGTTGGTGGTCGAGCCGCACTCGATATCCACCGTGCCGTTCTGGATCAGCGTGATGCGGTTGGCCGAGGTCACCGGCATCAGCTTGACCTGCAGGTTGGCCAGTTTCAGTTCGGCCTTCACGGCATCGACCACCTTGAGCATGATTTCGTGCGAATAGCCGATCACCTGCTGCTGGTCGTTGTAATAGGAGAAGGGAATGGACGATTCGCGGTGACCCAGGGTCACGGTGCCGCTGGCCTTGATCTTGTCCAGCGTGCCTTCGGCGAAGGCCGGCGCGGACAGCGTGGCAAGGGCGATGGATGCAGCAATCAGGGTGCGTTTCATGAAATCATCTCCAGGCGTCATTGGTGTGTTTATGGAACGTGATGCAGCATTGATTCTTGCAACTGCCATACAAGTGAATGCGCCGACAGCAAACCATTGTTTCCCTTGGATTGCAAATTCTGCGAACAATTCCAAAGCGATGGGCCGGCCCCCGGCGCGGCCGCCCGATCAGGCATAATCCGCCGACCATGCCGAAACTGTTCACCAACCCCTACCTGCTGCTGACCCTGACCGCGCTGTTCTGGTCCGGCAACATGGTGCTCGGCCGCGGCATCCGCGCCGACGTGCCGCCGCTGGCCCTGGCCTTCTGGCGCTGGGCGATCGCCCTCGCCCTGGTCCTGCCGCTCGCCCTGCCCCACCTGAAAAGCCAGTGGCACCTGCTGCGCCGGGGCTGGAAGCCGGTGCTGATCCTCGGCCTGATCGGCGTCGGCGGCTACAACACCTTCGCCTACATCGCGCTGCAATACACCACGGCGACCAATGCGGTGCTGCTCAACTCCTTCATCCCGGTGGTCACCATCGCCATTTCCTGGGCCTTCCTCGGCAAGCACCTGACGCCGATGCAGGCGCTCGGCGTCGGCGTCTCGATGCTCGGCGCACTGAGCATCGTCGCCCGCGGCGACCCGCAGGTGCTGGCCCACCTCAACCTCAACCTGGGCGACGCCTGGATGCTCGGCGCCGTGCTGATCTGGGCGCTCTATACGGTCGGCCTGGCCTGGCGCCCGGCCGGCGTGCATCCGATGCTGATGCTCGGCGCCATGACCACGGTCGGCGTCGTCGCGCTGCTGCCGGCCTACCTCTGGGAAATCGCTGCCGGCCGGCAGATCAACGTGCATCTCGGTTCGCTGGCCTCGCTCGCCTATGTCGGCATCTTCCCGAGCTTTCTCGGCTACATCTTCTACAACCGCGGCGTCGCCGAGGTCGGGGCCAACAAGGGCAGCCTGTTCATCCACCTGATGCCGGTGTTCGGCACCATCCTGTCGGTCATCTTCCTCGGTGAGATTCCCTACTGGTACCACTATCTCGGCATCGGGCTGATCTTCACCGGCATCTGGCTGACCATGAGGAAGTGATGGGCCTGTTCGACTGGCTGCGCCGCGAGCGGGCGAAGCCGATTCCGCCGGCACTGTGGCAGCGCACCGTCGCCGCCCAGCCCTTTCTCGCCGCCCTCGACGCCGCCGAGCAGGCGCGCCTGAAGGCGCTGGCCGAAGCCTTTCTCGGCGAAAAGGAATTCACCGCCGCCGGCGGCCTTGTCCTCAGCGACGAGATCTGCGTCGCCATCGCCGCCCAGGGCTGCCTGCCGATCCTCAACCTGGGCCTGGCGGCCTACCGCGACTGGGTCGGCATCGTCGTCTATCCCGACGAATTCGTCGTGCCGCGGGAAATCCACGACGACGACGGCGTCGTCCACGAATACGCCGACGTGCTGTCCGGCGAGGCCTGGCCGGGCGGGCCGCTGGTGGTGTCGTGGCACGACGTGCAGATGGCCGGCGACGGCTACAACGTGGTCATCCACGAATTCGCGCACAAGCTCGACATGCTGAACGGCGAGGCCGACGGCATGCCGGCACTGCATTCGGGCATCGCCGCGGCGGACTGGGAAGAGACCCTGCTCGCCGCCTACGACGACTTCTGCGAGCGCGTGGACGCCGGCGAGGAAACGCGCATCGACCCCTATGCCAGCGACGACCCGGCCGAGTTCTTCGCCGTGCTGAGCGAAAGCTTCTTCGACCAGCCGGCCGTCTTCGCCGAGGA
>DASUZG010000292.1:0-6764 GCA_036376995.1 Azonexus sp.
AACTAGCCGCGCTCGGCTGGGCGGCGAAAATCCGCCCGCCGAACTGAGCGCTCAGCCGAAGCGGCCGCTGAGGAAGGGGTTGTAGCGGCGCTCCTCGCCGAAATCCGACATCGGGCCGTGCCCGGGGATGAACTGGACCTCGTCACCGAGCGGGAACAGGTGCTCCGTGATCGAGCGCAGCAGCGTCTCGTGGTCGCCGCGCGGGAAATCGGTGCGCCCGATCGAACCCTGGAACAGCACGTCGCCGACCTGGGCCAGGCGGCTCTGCGGATGATAGAAAACCACGTGCCCGGGCGTGTGGCCGGGGCAGTGCAGGACCGCCAGCTCGACTTCGCCGAACTTCACCGTATCGCCATCCTTGAGCCAGCGCGTCGGCACGAAGGGCTGGCCGTCGGCGAAACCGAACATCTTGCCCTGCTGCGCCATGCCGTCGATCCAGAAGCGGTCGTCCTCGTGCGGGCCTTCGACCGGCACGCCGGTCGCGGCGGCCAGCGCGGCGACGCCGCCAGCGTGGTCGATATGGCCGTGGGTGACGAGAATCAGCGCCAGCATCAGGTCGTCCGCCGCCAGCGCCGCGCGGATGCGCTCGAGGTCGCCGCCGGGATCGACGACGGCCGCCTGACGCGTGCGCTCGCACCAGAAGATGGTGCAATTCTGTTCGAAGGGAGTCACCGGGACGATCTTGTAACGCATGGTTATCGGCGCAAAAGGTTGGAACGGCGCCGATTATCGCATGTCGCCGTGCTTGCCCGGCACCGAGCCGCCCCGTACACTCGACAGACAACAACGCACAACAGTTTTTCGAGGACGACACGATGCTCGACCATCCGCTTCCCGATACCGATGCCTGGGTCTTGCTGTTCAGCAACAACTCGCTGCCGGTGCTGCGCGCCACCCGGCGCCGCCTCGACGAGATGCGCGCCGACCTCGATCGCGTCGATACCCGCGAACTGGCCCGCGTGATCCTGCAGGACCCGATCATGACCGTGCGCGTGCTCGCCTACATCCAGCCGATGCACAGCCGCTCGCTGCATCACGACATCACGACCATCGCCAGTGCGGTGATGATGGCCGGCATGAACCCCTTCTTCCGCCGCTTCGAGGACCTGCCGACCATCGAGGACATGCTCCGCGACAGCGATCCGCACGCCCTGCTCGGCGTGCTGCAGATCATCCGCCGCGCCCAGCGGGCCGCCGACTATGCGCAGGACTGGGCCATCTGGCGCCACGACCTGAACATGGAGGAAGTGCGCATCGCGGCGCTGTTGCACGACCTGGCTGAAATCCTGGTGTGGTGCTTCGCCCCCAGGCTCGGGCTGGACATCCGCGCACAGCAGCAGGCCAACCCGACGCTGCGCAGCGCCGAGGCCCAGCGCAACACGCTGGGTCTGGAATTCCAGGACATCCAGAGTGAATTGTGCAAGGTCTGGCACCTGCCCGGCCTGCTGCAGACGCTGATCGACGATGGCCAGGCCAGCCAGCCGCGCGTGCGCAACGTCGCCCTGGCCGTGCGGCTGGCGCGGCACTCGGCACACGGTTGGGAAGATCCGGCCCTGCCCGACGATTACCGCGACATCGGCGAATTGCTCAACATCACGCCGGAAACCGTGCGCCAGCACCTCGGCCTGGAACCGCTGCCGGGGCGGCCGGCAGAAAGCTAGCGCCTCAGCCCGGATTGGCGGCGCGCGCTTCGAGCGCCTCCCAGCGCTCGAGCAGGGCCAGCAATTCGTCGTCGATGGCGGCCAGACGTTCAGCCGCCTGCTGCGCCGCTTTCGCGTCGCGCTGGTAGATGGCCGGGTCTTCGAGCAGCTTGGTCAGTTCGCCCTGCTCCGTTTCCAGCGCGGCGATGCGCTCGGGCAGTGCTTCCAGCTCTCGCTGTTCCTTCCAGCTCAACTTGTCGCCCTTCGGCTTGGCCGCCACCACCTGCTTGGCAGCCGGCTTCGCCTCGCTTTTCGCCTTGTCGGCCGCGGCCTGGCGCACGCTCGCCTGGTAGGCGGCCCAGTCGCTGTAGCCGCCGACGTATTCCTTCCAGATGCCGTCGCCTTCGGCGGCGATGGTCTGGGTCACGACGTTGTCGAGGAAGGTCCGGTCGTGGCTGACCAGGAACAGCGTGCCTTCGTAGTTCTGCAGCAGTTCCTCGAGCAGTTCCAGGGTTTCGATATCGAGGTCGTTGGTCGGCTCGTCGAGTACCAGCACGTTGGCCGGCTTGGCGAACAGGCGGGCCAGCAGCAGGCGGTTGCGCTCGCCGCCGGACAGCGAGCTGACCGGCGAGCGCGCCCGCTCCGGCGCGAACAGGAAATCTTCGAGATAGCCGATGACATGCTTCCTGGCGCCGCCGATCTCGACCCAGTCGGAGCCCGGCGAAATCACGTCGGCCAGCGTCGACTCCGGATTCAACTGGGTGCGGAACTGGTCGAAGTAGGCGATTTCCATCTTCGTGCCCTGGCGCACCGTGCCGGCATCCGGCTGCAGTTCGCCGAGGATGAGGCGCAGTAGGGTCGTCTTGCCGGCACCGTTGGGGCCGATCAGGCCGATCTTGTCGCCGCGCTGGATACGGGTGGAGAAATCGGCGACCACCGGCCGCGCACCGTAGGATTTGACCACGTGCTCGAGTTCGGCGACCAGCTTGCCGCTCTTGTCGCCGGCCTCCAGCTGCAACTGCACCTTGCCCATGCGCTCGCGCCGCGCCTGACGTTCGGCGCGCAGCTTGTCGAGACGCTGGACGCGGAACACGGCGCGCGTGCGCCGGGCCTCGACGCCCTTGCGGATCCAGATTTCCTCTTCCTTCAGCAGCTTGTCGGCGCGCGCATTGGCCAGCGCCTCCTCGTGCAGCTGCGCTTCCTTGCGCTGCTGGTACTGGCCGAAGCTGCCGGGAAAACTGGCGAGCTTGCCACGGTCGAGTTCGACAATGCGGGTGCACACCCGGTCGAGGAAGGAACGGTCGTGGGTGATGAAGAACAGCGTCACGCCGGACTCGATCAGCATCGATTCGAGCCACTCGATGGCGGCAATGTCCAAGTGGTTGGTCGGCTCGTCGAGCAGCAGCACTTCGGGCGCCTGCGCCAGCGCCTGGGCCAGCGCCAGACGCTTCTTCTGACCGCCGGAGAGGCTGCCGACGAGGCCGTCCGGATCGAGGCCGAAGCGAGCGATCACTTTCTCCGCCTGGGCTTCGTAAGCCCAGGCGCCGCGAGCCTCCAGCTCGTGCTGCAGGGTGTCGAGGCGAGCCAGCAGGGCCTCGTGCTCGCCAACGCCCTCGCTCATGCGGTGCGAGATGTCGTGGTATTCGGCGAGCAGTGCCGAGGTCTCGCCCATGCCCGAAACCACCGCCTGGAACACCGACATGGCCGGATCGAAAGGCGGCTCCTGCGGCACGTAGCCGACGCGGATACCGGGCTGTGCCCAGACTTCGCCATCGTCCAGCCGGCCCTTGCCGGAACCGGCGGCGAGCGCCGCCAGCAGCGAGGATTTGCCGGTGCCGTTGCGGCCGATCAGGGCGACGCGCTCGCCGGGATCGAGTTGGAAATCGGCATGGTCGAGCAGCGGCACGTGACCGTAGGCGAGACAGGCGGCGGACAGTTTGAGATAGGGCATGGGCGGCAGTAAAAACGGCGCCCCGCAGGGCGCCGTGTCGGGAAAGCCGGGATTCTAATCGCTCAGGTGGTAAAGCGGGCAAGCTGCGCCTGCAGTTCGGCCGCCAGGCGCTGCAGGTTCTGGGCCCGCTCGGAATTGCGCACCGACCGGCTGCTGCTGCCTTCGGCCGCCTGGACGATGGTTTCGACCAGGCGGGCGATTTCCTGCGTCGCCGAACTCTGCTCGCGCGTGCTCTCGGCGATGCCCTGCACCACCAGCACCGTCTCCCGGGCCCGGCCGTCGATCGTGCCCAGCGCCTCGCCGGCCTCGCGGGCCAGGCCGACGCTGCCGCCCATGTTGGCGCTGACGGCCTGCATGCGTTCGACGGCGCCGGCCGTCTCGCCCAGGATGGCATTGACCGTGGCGGCGATTTCCTGCGTCGACAGCGACGTGCGTTCGGCCAGCTTGCGCACCTCGTCGGCCACCACGGCGAAGCCGCGCCCGGCTTCGCCGGCCCGCGCCGCCTCGATGGCAGCATTCAGGGCCAGCAGGTTGGTCTGCTCGGCGATTTCGCGGATTACGCCGACGACGCTGGAAATCTGCTTCGAGCGCTCGCCCAGCGAGGCGATCAGGCTGGCCGACTCGCCGATGTCCTGCGCCACCCGCTCCAGTTCGTCCATCGCCCGGTCGACCACCTGCCGGCCGCTGCCGGTCACGCTCTTGGTGTCCTCGGAAATGCGCGCCGCCTCGTTGGTGTTGTCGGCCACCTGGGTGACGCTGACCGACAGCTCCTCGATCGCCGCGGCGATGCCCGAAGCCGACTGCGCCGCCTGCGCCGAGCCCTGCATGGCCAGCCGCGCCGCCTCCTGCAGCTCGTTGGCGGCGATGCCGACCTGGCCGGAGGTGGCAGCGACGCCGCCGACCAGCTCGCGCATGCCCTGGGCCATGTCGTTGATGGCGCGGCCGATCGCATGCACTTCGTTGCGGCTGGCCGGGTCGGCCACCGGCACGGCGACGCGCAGGTCGCCGCCGCTGACCCGGGAAACCTCGCCGACCAGCTGCGTCAGGCCGCGCAGCCGGGAATTGACCAGCAGGAACAGGATCACCGCCAGTACCGCGCCGGCCACCAGGCTGACCAGCACCAGCAGGTTGCGCAGGGCGCGGCTTTCCTCGAGATATTCGTCAAGCCAGCTGCCGCTGGCGACGGTCCATCCCCAGGCCTCGGAAGTCGCGGCGACGACGATCTTCTCGCGCTCGCGGCCGTCGGCATCGGGCATCGAGTAGCGATAGGCGCCGTTCTTGCGCATCAGCAGCTCGCTGACCGCGTTGCGCGCGCTGGCCGGCAGATCGACTTCGGCCAGCTGCTTCTCCTGGAACTTCGGGTGCAGCACGAACTCGCCGCCGCCCTTGTCGTCGGTCGGACGCACGATATAGACATAGCCGGTCTTGCCGGCGACCAGGGCACCGAACTGGGCGCGGATGCGCTTCAATTCCTGCTCCAGCGAGATGCGCACCGACCAGGCGCCCCAGGCCTTGCCACTGTCGTCGCGCAACAGGCGCACGGTGCTGAAGTTGTAGCGCCCGCCGCGGATGGCCAGCCCCTGGTAGTCCTTGCCGGCCAGCAGCGCACGGGCGACCGGGTCGCCGTCGGCCAGCGGCACGCCGTGCATCGGCTTGCCGTCCTTGTCGCGCAGCAGGGTGCTCAGGCGATAGACCTTGTTGTCCTTGAACACCAGCAGCGCCGCCTCGTCGCCGGTCAATTCCTTAAACGCGGCCAGGGCCCGGTCGTTGCCGTTGAGCACCTCGCCGCCCAGACGGACCAACGGCAGGGCCACCTCGCCGGTGCGCAGCGTCTCGTTACCGAGCGCCGGCTTGCCGTTGAGGAACTTGAGGAAAAAATCGGACTGCCGGGCACCGCGCTCGCGCACCGCATCGAACAGCGCATCGAGCATGCCGGCCATCAGCCGGGCCTCGTGCTCGAGGTTGTGCTCGGCCACCTGCAGCGCCGCCTTCTCGGCACGATCCTGAACGATCACGGTCATCAGCGCGAACACCAGGACCAGCGCGCTGACCGTGGCGACGATCAACTGCTGGGCGATCGGCCGTTGCTGGAACTTTGCCAACATCATCGCTCCCCCGCTCTCTTCTAATCGGGCCAATCTATCACAAGGCCCCGCAGCCCGGTACAATGCGCCCCGGCCGACGCCACAGGCCTGCCTCCATAGTTAAATGGATATAACACGCCCCTCCTAAGGGCGAATTGGTGGTTCGATTCCACCTGGGGGCGCCAGCCTGCCGAGCCGATCATGACCAGACGCACCACCTCCCCCCGCCACTCCGTCGACATCAGCGAAGAAAACGGCGCGCGTTACCTGCACTTCGGCTCCGACTGGGTCCAGGGGGCGATGCGTATCGCCCGGCCGTGGGCGCTGGAGCTAGCCTACACCCGCGACATGATGGCCGGCCTGCTGCTGCGCGAGGCCGACTGGCCGCGGCGGGCGCTGCTGGTCGGACTGGGGGCCGGCTCGCTGGCCAAGTTCCTGTACCGCCACCGGCCGGACTGCCGGATCACCGTGGTCGAGATCAACCCCCAGGTCGAGTTCGTCGCCCGCCAGTATTTCAAACTGCCCGACGATCCGCGCCGGCTCGACGTGACGATCGGCTGCGGCGCCGATTTCGTGCTCGGCGGCGACAGCCCGTTCGACTACATCCTGGTCGACGGCTTCGATGCCGACGCCCGCACCGGCCCGCTCGACACCCTGCCCTTCTACCAGGCCTGTCGCGCCCGCCTCGCCGTCGGCGGGCTGTTCTGCACCAACCTGCTCGGCCGCAACCGCGGCTTCGCCGGCAGCGTGCGCCGGCTCGAGGAAGCTTTCGCCGGCGCCGTGGCCGTGCTGCCCGCCTGCGACAGCGGCAACACCATTGCCTTCGCCTGCGGCGACACGCCGGTCGACGTACCGCTCGACACTCTGCGCGAACGGGCGGCAGCACTGAAAAAGGCGAGCGGCCTCGACCTCGGCCCGACCATCGGCCGCCTGCAGCAGGCCCATCCAGAGCCGGGCAGCCGCCTGCGCCTCGCACAAATCGAGACTTGATTCGCTCGCCGTTCCGGCCTATAAATAAGTTCGTCCTCCACCGACAACAAACTTAAAGGCGGATAGAACAAGGAAAAATACAGGGGTAGCTCACCTGCA
>DASUZG010000293.1:0-8348 GCA_036376995.1 Azonexus sp.
TGCGTCTTGTAGACGTCGATGCGGTAGTCCGGGTACTTCTTCATCAGCGCCTTGGTGCCTTCGGTCAGCTTGTCGGCGTACTTGTCCGCCGATTTGCCGTCGACCGAGAACAGCGGCTTGTCGTCGGCGAACGGGTCGGGACGCAGGCCGTCGCCGGCCTTGTGGCCGGCCGGCGCCTTGGTCAGGCCGCCGCTGTAGGCGGGAATGGCGCCGTCCTTGCTGGCGCCCTTTTCGGCGCCGATGGCGGTCAGCGAGGTGCCGAGGGCCTTGGCTTCGTCGGCCGAGACGCCGGCGTGGGCGCCGTTGCCGGCAGCCGCGGCGAGCGCGGCGATGAGCATGGTGTGCTGGAGTCGCATGGGGGTAGTCTCCTTAGAAAGTCGTCTTGAGAGTCAGACTGATGAAATCGCGATCCTTGAGCAGGGTCGTGAAGCCGTTCTGGGTGATCAGCTGCTGGCCGGCGCCATTGACGCCGTAGTCGTTGATCTGCCCGAAGTAGCCGACGTACTTGAGGTCGATGCGGTGCTTCTGGAACACGTCGGCGCCGAGGCCGATGCTGAAGCTGCCGTTGTCCTCGTTGCCGCCGAAGACCGTCGCGGCATTCCCCTTGAGGCCGCGCGAATAGGTGATTGGCATCGACAGATCGACGCCCGGCATGACCTGGTACCAGGTCGGGGTGAAAGCCAGGCCGATGCCGAAGTAGTTCTTGGTGGCGCAGCCGTCGTTCTTGTCGCCGCGCATGTTGGTGGCGAAGAAGGTGCAGCCGCCGTAATCCTCGGCATTGAACAGGGCCTTGCCGGAAGTGACCTTGGTCCACCGGCTCCACACCAGTTCGACCGCCCAGGAAGCGGAACCGAACAGGGGAGTCTCCGGCAGCAGGCCGACGGCGTTGACCAGGCCGTGCATGGTGTTGCCGCGCGGGCCGCCGGTTTCGCCGCGCTCGGGCGCTTCGATCGGCGACGGCGCGCCGAGGATCTTGGACAGCAGCGGCGTGTTGTGGCGATAGGACAACTCGCTGCCGAAGCTGATGCCGCCGATGTTCTTGGCGAAGCTGATACCATACAGGTCGATCTTGTCCGGATAGATCAGGCTGTATTCGCTGCCGTTCATCAGCGGCTGGCCGCTGGCCGGGCGCAGCGGATGGCCGACCGGGAAGATCGGCAGGTTGGTCGACTTGGTGACCAGGGCCTGCGGCAGCTTGTCGGCGTAGCGGCGGTAGTAGAAGCCGATCGTGCCGTCGATCGCCGCCGGCGACCAGCGGGCGTTGAGGCCGAATTCGCCGCTCTGGTGCGGCTTGATCTCGCCGGCGTTGGTATAGCCGAGATACTGGCCGCTGAGCGGGCCGAGCAAGGGATTGACCGGCAGCTGGGCGGCGGCGACGCGGTCCGGGCCGTTGAAGGCAAAATCGACCGGGCCGAGGTAGGTGCCGCCTTCGGGATAACGGTAGGACTCCCATTCCAGGAAATACTGGCCGGCGACCGACAGCGTGTCGGTCAGCTGCAGCTGGCCGGAAATCTGGTTCAGCGGGCGGAACAGTTCCTTGGCTTCGACCCCCGGCGTGGCGAAGCCCTTTTGCAGGTCGAGCGGCATCTGCGAATAGGAAACGCCGTGCAGGGCGCCGCCGAGGAACAGCGATTCGCCCCAGAACACGGTATGCCGGCCGGCGCGGACCTTGGTCGGCACCTCGCCGAGGTCGAAGTTGGCGAAGACGAAGGCATCGAGGATCTCACCGGACGGGCCGGCGTAGAAGCGGTCGGTGTAGTTGCTGTACTTGCGGTTCTCGTAGCTGGCCAGACCGGCATAGCGCGGATTCGAGTTGCTGTCGTCGCCGTAGGCGGCGTCGTACCAGGCAGCGCCGCTGACGCGGAAACCGAGCTGCTTCTTATAGGAAAAGTCGAACTCGGACAGCAGGTCCACGCGATTGGTGACGACATCGCCGCGGTCGAAGCTGTAGGTCCCTTCGTCCGAATTCGGGCTGTTGGCGATCTTGTCGTTGCGCCCCTGGACCCGCATGCCGGTGTTGTAGCGCACGGTGTTGTCCCAGCGCATCTCGATATCCTCGTTGCCGGTATCGATCTCGAAGGCCATGGCACTGCCGCCGCTGCCGAGTACGGTCAGCGCCATCACAGCGGGGCGAAGGCGAAGCCGGCCCGGGTTTTGTCTCTCTCTACGCATTGTTTTTTCCTTCCTGCGGGTTGATCTGATCAGTCGTTCCAGACTGTTTCAGGAATCGGATTATCCGCAGGCAAAACCAGCGCACCCCCCCTGAAACGGGGGGTTGGAGGGATCGAAAAAGGGGGGGGTGGGAGACCGCTGCGGCGCCCGGCCGCGGCCGTCAAGGCCGCCTAGTCGGAGCCTTCAAGCAGTCCGAGCAGCTGCGCCCGGCGCACCACATGCTTGCGCGTGCCGGCATCGAGCTTGCCGAACAGGTTCTTCAGATGCCACTTGATCGTTTCTTCGCCCACCGCCATGGCCTGGGCGATTTCCTTGTTGGAAAAGTTGCGGGCGAGATACTCGAGCACCTCGCGCTCCTTCGGCGTCAGCACCAGGCTCGGCACCGCCCGCGGCGCCGCGGCGCCGCGCTGGGGTGCGGGGCGCCCGGTGTGCGCCATCTCGATCCGCTGCCCGCCCTCCTCCTCGCCCACCTGGCGCACCCAGTCGGCCAGCGCCGGGTGGGCGTCGACGAAGACTCGCGCCAGGCTGAAGGTCTGCGCCAGGGTCATGGCTTCGCGCAGCAAGGGGCGGCCGTCCTGGCCGCTGCGGTCGAGGGCCAGCGCGCGCAGGCCCATGGATTCGATGCGCCAGCGGCCGAGCTTGGCCGCCTCGATCAGGGTCAGCGCATCGGCCAGCGCTTCCGCTGCCGCCGCCCAGTCCTGGGCGGCGATCAGCGTGTGGGCCTGGGCCAGGCGCTGCAGGACTTCGACCGAGCGGCGCCATAACGGTCCCCGGCCCGGCAGCTCCCGGGCGACGATCTCGTCGATGCGCTGCAGCAGCGCCCGCGTCGTTTCCGAACGGAAGCGCCCGGCATGCATCCGCACCTGCTCGCCGAGGCTGGCGACACAGAGCCGCGGCAGATTGCGGGCGACGCCGACGGCATACAGGACTTCAAGCAAATCGAGGGCCCGGTGCTCAACGCCCTTGGCCGCGGCGATGCGCGCCGCCGTGCGGTAGGCGAGCAGCGCCGTTTCCGGCGTGCCGACGCGTTCGAGCACGTCGAGGCGGTTGGCCAGCAATTCCGCCGCCAGGTCGATGCGGTCGCGCTCGAACACCGCCCACGCCAAGAGCGCGGCCAGCATGCACGACAGCGGTTGGCGGCACCCGAGTTCGGCATCGGCGCTGGCCAGCGCCGGCCGCAGCACCTCTTCGCCGAGGACGCCCTGCCCTTCCCAGATATAGCTCAGGCCGGTGATGAAATCGCCCCAGCGGGCGCCATAACGGTAGCGCTGGTCGAAGTCGCCGAGCGGCACCGCCTGCACGTAGCGCCGGGCGCCGGCCGGATCGCCGTTGAAGATGGCGATCGCCGCCTGGCGGTTGGCCAGCATGCGCAGCAGGCGCGGATCGCGCTCGGCCGGCGGGGCCGCCAGCCACGGCTCGAGCAGTTCGAGGCAGCGGTCCGGCGCGTCGGCATAGTAGGCGGCGCCGCTGGAAATCAGCGCGCACTCGTGGCGCAGCGCCGGTGCGGCATCCGGGTTGTCGAGAATGTCCTCGACCAAGGCCTCGGCGTCGCCGTGCCGTTCGCTCAGGGCCAGCGCCCAGGCCGCCGCGAGGCGCAGCTTGTGGCGTTTCTTCAGTTCGTCGGCGGGCAGCAGTTCGAGCCAGCGCAGCACCATCTCCTGCTGGCCGTGGGTCACCGCCTCGTAGAGACAGCTTTCCGCCAGATCGTAGGCCATGTCGTGCTCGCCAGCCTCGTGGGCATGGCGGGCGGCTTCGTGGGGCATGCCGTGGGTGGCCAGCCAGCGCATGGCGCGCCGATGCAGCTCCTGCCGCTGCCCGGCCGGCCACGCAGCCAGCCGGCGGCGCAGGGCATCGCGCACCAGGTTGTGCAGCCGGATCCATTCGCTGTTGTCACTGGCCGCGAAGACCGGCGTCTCGCGGATCAGTTCGGCCAGCCGCCCGGCGGCATCGGGACTGTCCGTCAGGGCGGCCGCCAGTTCGGGATGGATCAGGTCCACGGCCGCGATGCGGACCATGAAATCGGCATCGTCAGGGGCAAGATTGGCCAGCAGTCCGCCGACAATGCCGTTGCCCGGCTCGTCGTCGGCGATCGCCGGGATGGCCGAACGCAGGTCGCCGCCCTTCTCGACCGCGGCCATCAGGATCTGCAGGCCGAGCGGCCAGCCTTCGGTCAGTTCATGCACGCGCGCCACGGTATCGGCATCGACCTTGTCGCCGAAGCGGCTGCGCGCCAGGGCCATGGTCTCGTCGAGGCGGAAATGCAGGTCGTCCGGCCCCAGCGCCAGGGCGCTGCCGTAGTCGACCAGATCGGCGACGGCGGCGTCGATGCCGCCGCGCGCGCCGATCACCACGTGCAGGTTGGGGCTGACGTTGTGCAGCATGTAGGTCAGCGCGGCGAGGTTGCCGCTCGATAGGCGCTCGGCTTCATCGACGATCAGCACCATGTCGAGCGAGGTCTGCGCCACTTCGGCCAGCCAGGCGGTGACGCCCTCCAGTTCGCCGGCCCGCGTGCCGAGGCTCTCCAGCAGCAGGCGGCCGAAGCCGGGGCGGCCGCAGCCGGCGCGGACGGCCTGGACCAGGCAGTGCAGGAAGCGCTGCAGGTCGTCGCTGTCGTCGGCGGTGACCCAGGCCACGGCCGCGCCGCGCGCCAGGTATTCGCGGCGCCACTGGCCGAGCAGCGAAGTCTTGCCGAAGCCCGGCGGGGCCTGGACGACGATCGCCGTGCGCTCGGCGAAGCGCTCGTCGGCCAGGCTGAGACGCGGCCGGGCCAGCTGGTGGCGCGGCGCACGCGGCGGCATGGTCTTCAGGACGAGTTCGGAATAGCTTCCGCTCGGGTCGATGGATGCATAGTTCATCGGGCAAGATTTCTCTGAGGAATCGTTTTGGTATTTGCCGAACAAGCACTTGCGGCCGCCCCCTCTCCGCGTCTCCGGACGGACGGCGGGCTGCCCTGTCTATACGATAAAGCAAAAACGGCGATTCCCCCGCATTACTTGCCCCCCCCCTTTTTCGAGGGGGGCGCAACGCCGGGCGAACGCCTACGATTCGACCATGCCTGACAACCATGAGACCGACATGACCTTCGTCGAAGCGTGTTCCCTGCAGGAAGTCCCCCCCGGTGCCGTGCGGCCATTGCGCCTCGGTACGGCGGACGTCGTGCTGTTCAACGTCGACGGCAGCATCCATGCCCTGGAGAACAGCTGCCTGCATGCCGGCGCCGCGCTGAGCGGCGGCCGCCTGTGCGGCAAGGTCGTCGCCTGCCCGGCGCATGGCTGGCGTTACGACGTGACGACCGGCGCCCTGCTGGTCGCCCCGGAAAAGACGCTGAAGCGCTTTCCGGTCCGCATCGCCGGCGGAAAAATCCTGGTGCAGCTGGCCGCCTGAAGATCAACCTCACAACCACCGCCCGAAGCTAGGAGCCGCCATGTATCGCCACTTGCTGGTACCCATCGACAACACCGATCTTTCGACCGTCACGGTTGGCCGCGCGGTCGAGTTCGCCCGCACCGTCGGCGCCCGGGTCACCTTCTTCCATGCCGTGACCGACCATGCCGCTTCGCTCGACGGCGACGCCGAGATCGTTCGCCTGACCGCACCCGACGACTACCGCTACACCTTCGAGGGGCGGGCCCGCGAACTGCTGACCAAGGCCGAATCGGCCGCCCGCGCCTGCGGCGTGCCCTGCGCCTCGTCGTCGAAGGTCAGCGATTCGCCCTACACGGCAATCATCGCCACCGCCCGCGACCAGGGCTGCGACCTGATCTTCATGGCCTCGCACGGCCGGCGCAGCAAGCTGGGCATGATGCTCGGCTCGCAGACGCTGAAGGTGCTGGTCAATTCCGAAATCCCGGTGCTGGTCTCGGCCATGGCCGATCCGCCGGCGCCGGCCCAGGCCATCGCCACCATCCGCGACGAGCACCGCTCGCTGGCCGCCGTCCTGCACGCCTGGCTGCATGCGCTGCAGCAGGCCCGCGAAGGCGGCAGCGCCCCGGATGCGGTGCTGATGCAGGCGATGGTCCGCTACATCCAGAATTTCCCGGTGGCCCTGCACCATCCCAAGGAAGAGGATTACCTGTTCCGCATCCTGCGCGAACGGACCGCCGCGATGAATCCGGAACTCGACGAACTGGAACGCCAGCACGACCGCGACGAACAGATGGTCGCCGAACTGGCGAGCCTGGTGGACGCCTACGTTGCCGGCACCCGCTCGGCCGGCGAACTGGAGAAGGCGGTCGCCGCCTACGCCAAGTTCATCTGGGAGCACCTGGGCCGCGAGGAAGGCGTGATCCTGCCGGAAGCCCAGCGCTACCTGACGGACGCCGACTGGAACGAAATCAACGCCGCCTTCTCGGACAACCGCGACCCGCGCTTCAGCGGCGACACCGCGGCCGAATACAAACACCTGTTCTCGCGCATCGTCAATCTGGCGGAGCCGGACGGCGCGAAGTAAACATTAGATAACGGCATACAAAAGGAGAGCACATGGAAAAGGCAATTCGCTTTTATGAGACCGGCGGCCCGGAAGTCCTGCGCCTGGAAGACGTTGAAGTCGGCAATCCCGGTCCGGGCGAAGTCCGCCTGCGCCATCTCGCGGTCGGCCTCAATTTCGCCGACACCTATTTCCGCAACGGCACCTACCCGATTCCGCTGCCCGCCGGCATCGGCGTCGAGGCGGCCGGCGTCGTCGAAGCCGTCGGCGCAGGCGTCACCAACGTCGCCGTCGGCGACAAGGTGACCTACACCGGCTTCGTCAACACGCTGGGCGCCTACAGCACCGCCCGCATCATCGGCGCCGCGCCGCTGATCAAGCTGCCGGACGGCATCGACTGCGAGACCGCCGCCGCCATGACCATGCGCGGCCTGACCTCGGCCTACCTGATGCGCCGCATCTACGACTTCAAGGCCGGCGACACCATCCTGCTGCACGCCGCCGCCGGCGGCGTCGGCCTGATCGTCTCGCAATGGGCCAAGCTGCTCGGCCTGCGCGTCATCGGCACGGTGTCCACCGAGGAAAAGGCGGCCATCGCCCGCGCCCACGGCTGCGACGAAATCATCAACTACAGCCACGAGGACGTCGCCAGGCGTGCCCGCGAACTGACCGATGGCGTCGGCGTCGATGTCGTCATCGACAGCGTCGGCAAGAACACCTTCATGGCCTCGCTCGATTCGCTGCGCCGCCGCGGCCTGATGGTCTGCGTCGGCACCGCCTCCGGCACCATCCCGCCGTTCGACCCGCAACTGCTGGCGATGAAGGGCTCGCTGTACCTGACCCGCCCGGCGCTTGCCGACTACATCGCCGATCCGGTCGAGAAGGCCGCCCTGGCTGGCGAAATCTTCGGTCACGTGGCCGCCGGCCGCATCAAGATCGAGATCAACCAGCGCTATGCACTGCAGGATGCCGTGCAGGCGCACCGTGACCTGGAAGCGCGCAAGACGACCGGGTCATCCATTTTCACCATCTGAGTGGAGGAGACAAACCAATGAAAATAGAACAACTGACCTGCGCCATCGGGGCCGAACTGCTCGACGTCAATCTCGGCGATGCCGTGCGCGACGACGGGCTGTTCAAGGAAATCTACGCCGCGCTGTTGCAGCACCGGGTCCTGTTCCTGCGCGACCAGGACCTCGACAAGCTGTCGCGCCGGGACCACATGGCCTTCGCCATGCGCCTGGGCGAACTGGAAACCCATCCGATGGCCCCGAGCCATCCGGAGGCCCCGGGCCTGGTCCAGATCTACAAGAATCCGGACAGCCCGCAGGACCCCTACGAGAATGCCTGGCACACCGACGGCACCTGGCGCGAGACGCCGGCCCTGGGCTGCGTGCTGCGCTGCATCGAGTGCCCGCCGGTCGGCGGCGACACGATGTGGGCCAACATGGTGCTGGCCTACGAAAAGCTGCCCATGCATGTGAAGCAGGAAATCGAGGGGCTGATCGCCAGCCACAGCTTCAATTCCTCGTTCGCCGCCGCCATGCCGCAGGAGAAGCGCCTGGCGATGAAGGCCCAGTATCCGGATGCCGAGCACCCGGTCGTGCGCACCCATCCGGAAACTGGCGAGAAGGTGCTGTTCGTCAATGCCTTCGCCACCCACTTCGTCAATTTCCACACCAAGAGGCACGTCCGCTACGGCCAGGACTACAACAAGAACGGCTCTGATTTGATGCAGTACCTGATC
>DASUZG010000294.1:0-2960 GCA_036376995.1 Azonexus sp.
CGAGCAGGGTTTCATCGGCCTCGGCGGCGAACTGGCGGCCGCTCGGCTGGACAGTGATCTGGTAGCTCATCGGTTCCCCTTGGTCGTCGGCTACAATGCCGGCGTGCAAAAAATCCTAATTGTCGGCAGCGGGGACGTCGCCCGCCGCATTCTCTCCCGCCTTGCCGGCCGCTACCGTGTCTACGCGCTGCTGCGCGATCGGCAGCAATGCGCAGCCTGGCGCGTGGCCGGGGCGGTGCCGCTGATCGGCGATCTCGACGACCGGGCCAGCCTGCACCGGCTGGCGGGTCTCGCCGAGGTGGTGCTGCATCTAGCGCCACCGCCCTGCGAAGGCTCGCTCGATACGCGCACCCGCCATCTGCTGGCGGCCCTGAGTGCGGGCGGCAGTCTACCACGGCAGCTCATTTACGTAAGTACGACGGGGGTTTACGGCGATTGCGCCGGCGCCCTGATCGACGAGACCCGGCCCTGCCGAGCGCAAAATGCCCGCGCCGTGCGCCGGGTCGATGCCGAGTCCTGTCTGCGCGAATGGGGCCGGCGCTGCGGCGTGCGCGTCTGCATCCTGCGTGCGCCCGGCATCTACGCTGCCGACCGGCTGCCCCTGGAGCGCCTGCAGAAGGGCCTGCCGGCCCTGCTGGCGGCCGAGGATGCCTACAGCAACCACATCCACGCCGAGGACTTGGCCGCTGCCTGTGTCGCCGCTTTGCGCCACGGCGACGCCAACCGGGTGTACAACGCGGTCGACGATTCGCAACTGCGCATGGCCGACTACTTCGACCGCGTCGCCGATGCCTTCGCGCTGGCGCGTCCGCCGCGCCTCAGTCGCAGCGCCGCGGCGGAAATCCTGTCGCCGCTGCAGTTGTCGTTCATGCGCGAATCGCGGCGCATCGGCAACCGGCGCCTGAAACAAGAACTCAAACTGCGCCTCGCCTATCCGACCGTCGCCGACGGCATCGCCGAGGCCGCTGCCGGGAGAAACGCATGCTCGTCGTGAAGACCTTGCATATCTGGATGGTCATTTCGTGGTTCGCCGGTCTCTTTTACCTGCCGCGCATCTTCGTGAATCTGGCCATGGTGCCGGCCGACAGTCTTGCCGAGCGCGACCGGCTGCTGCTGATGGCCGGCAAGCTGTTCAAGTTCATGACCCCGCTCGGCATCCTGTCGGTGCTCACCGGGCTCTGGCTATGGTTCTTCTACGGCAGCCAGATCGCGCTCGGCGGCTGGCTGCACGCCAAGGTCGCGCTGGTTGCCGTGCTGCTCGCCTACCACTGGCATTGCGGCCGCCTGCTGACCGCCTTCCGGGCCGGACGCAACCGCCGCTCGCACGTCTGGTTCCGCTTCTACAACGAATTGCCGGTCGTGCTGCTGCTGATCGTGCTGTTCCTCGTCGTCCTCAAGCCCTTCTGACATGAACAAATATTTCGCCATCTGCCCGCGCGGCCTGGAAGACCTGCTGCTCGAAGAACTGCGCGCCGTCGGCGCCGAGGAACTGCGCTCTACCCATGGCGGCGTCTTCTTCGCCGGCGACTGGGCGGTCTGCTACCGCGCCAACCTCGAGTCGCGGCTGGCCACCCGCATCCTGTGGCACATCGTCAAGGGGCCGTACGCCAAGGAAGAGGATATCTACCGCCTGGCCGTGCGCCAGTTGTGGCCCAACCATTTCGACGTGACGCGGACGATGCGCGTGGTGACCACCGCCATCAAGTGCCCGCTGAAGTCGCTGGACTACGTCACGCTGCGCGTCAAGGACGCCGTCTGCGACCGCTTCCGCGAGGACTGCGGCGAGCGGCCGAACATCGATACCCGCCATCCGGATGTCAGTGTCCATGTCTTCCTGACCGAGAACGAGTGCACGCTGTACCTCGACACCTCCGGCCAGCCGCTGTGGCAGCGCGGTTTCCGCAAGGCCAGCGTGGATGCGCCCTTGAAGGAGAATCTGGCCGCCGGCATCCTGAAGATGACCGGCTGGCAGCCGGGCCAGCCGCTGATCGATCCGATGTGCGGCAGCGGCACCTTCCTGCTCGAAGCCGTGCAGATCGCGCTCGACCGGGCGCCCGGCCTCGACCGGGCCTTCTCCTTCGAGCTGCTGAAGAAGTTCGAGGCGCTCTCCTGGGCCACTATTCGCGCTGCGGCCGAAGCCCGCGTCAAGCCGGCCGAGCCGCTCGACATCCGCGGCTACGACCTCGACGAGCGGGCCGTGCGCGCCACCCGGCGCAACCTGCAGGAAGCCGGTTTCGGCGGCGTCGTTACGGTCGATCACGGCGATATCCTGGAAGTTCAGCCGCTGACCGAGCACGGCATCCTGCTGGCCAATCCGCCCTACGGCGAACGCATCGGCGAGCAGGACGAGCTGGCCGCCTTCTACCCGCAGCTCGGCACCGCGCTGAAGCGCCACTGGGCCGGCTGGAACTGCTTCTTCTTCACCGCCGACCTGCGCCTGCCCAAGCTGGTCGGCCTGAAGCCCAGCCGCAAGACGCCGCTGTTCAACGGTCCGCTCGAATGCCGCCTGTTCGAGATCAGGATGGTGGCCGGCAGCAACCGGCGACAGTAACCATACGCTAGCGTATACTGGACGGCTGACACGCATGACGATTTGATCTCGGTCAGCACATCCGGCCGGGCGTTGTGCGAGCATTTTCGTTTCCCTAATAAGTAGAGGAGAAGCCAGCATGTCCGTCCAAGCACTGTACCAGCAAAAGCGCATGTCCGCCGCCGATGCCATCCGCGTCGTCCGGAACGGCGACACCATCGTCGTGCCAACCGCCGTCGGCGAGCCGCCGGCGCTGCTGACCGCGCTGTCCGAAGCGCGCCGCGATTTCCGCGGGGTCCAAGTGTCGCAGATTCTGCCGGTGCGCAAGTACGGCTACTTCGATCCGGAGACCGCCGAGCACGTCCGCCATACCGCCTACTTCTTCAGCGGCGCCTCGCGCGCCGGCGGCCAGGAAGGCTGGATCGACTTC
>DASUZG010000295.1:0-5369 GCA_036376995.1 Azonexus sp.
GGCTCAATCATTTCTGGATATCTGCAGTGAATAGATTCTGGGTGATGCGATCAACCGGGGACGGAAGTACTTCCGTCCCCGCTATCTAGCTCAAAGCTTGTAGTCAATCGACAGCAACATGGTCCTGGGAGCGCCGTAGATCGCTCCGTACTGGACCGTGCGCAGATACTTCTCGTCGAACAGGTTGTTGATGTTCAGGCGCAGGGTTGCCTTGTCGGTCAACTTGTAGGCGGCAAAGGCGTCGGCAATGGTGTAGGCGTCCTGCCACGCGCCGCCGTCCTTGGCGACATCGGACTGCCAGCGCACCCCGGCGCCCACCCGCAGCTCCGGCAACATCGGAACGCGCGTGTCGGCACGGAGCTTCAGCGTACGCCGCGGCACCCATTCGTAGAGGTCATGGCCATCGTCGCCCTTCAGCTTGAGCCAGGTGAACCCGGCGGCAACCTGGGTATTGGCGCTGATGCGACCGGTGGCTTCGATCTCGAAGCCGCGCGAGGTCACGTCCTTCGGTTCGTAGTAGTTCTGCTGCGCGACCGGGTCGAAACCGGCGATGGTGGCCAGCCCCTTCTGCTCGGCCGAAAAAACGGCAAAGGTGGTCAGCAGCTTGCGATTCAGCCATTCGGCCTTGACGCCGGCCTCGGCGTTGACACCCTTCATCGGCGCCAGGAAGGCGCCATTGACGTCGCGCTGGTCCTGGGCCTGGAAGATGTCCGAGTACGAGGCGTAGGCCAGCATGTCCGGCGTGATGTCGTAGGTCAGCCCGACGTACGGACTGGCCTTCTCGGTCGTCTCGTTGTCGAGGTTGGTGCCGCCACCGTAAATCGCGGTTCCGTCGCGCTTGAGGCTGATGGCGTTGACGCCGACGATACCCTTGAGCCGGTCGGTCAAGGCCAGACGGGTTGCCGCATACAGGCGACTGATATTCTGCTCGCCGTCCGAGGCGACGCTCTTGGCGCCCCAGGCGGGTTGGGGATAGACATCACCGGCATACGGGAAGGCCGGCATGACGGGGAACGTGGCGCCCGCGTAGGAATAGGTCTTGCTCGTCTGCTTCGAATGGCTCAAACCGAACACCGCCTCGTGCTGCCGACCGAAGGCCGCAAAACGGCCGGTGAGGTTGAGGTCGAGGATATCGCTCTGCGATTCGCTATCGCTGCGATACGGCCAGCCGAGCAGGCCAGTGTTGTCATTGTTCAGATGGCCGGTAAGGGTATAGGCGTAGAACAGCCGGGTGTCGCCCCGGCCCTCGGTGTGGTTGTAGCTGACCTTGGCTTCCCAGTCGGGCGACAGCATGTGGGAGTACTCGACGAAGGCGTTGAGCGACTCGTTGTTCCAGCGCGTCCAGTCCTGCGAGGTCGACGCCGAGACCGGAAAATCGGCCAGCGTACCGTTGGCGTAAGGCAGCGTCAGCGAGCCCCACATCGGCGAGCGTTGCTTGGCATCCTGATAGGTCATACCCAGGGTCAGCACGCCGTCGTCACCGATCTGCCCTTCGAGGACGCCATAGATGGAGGTGCGCTTGTCGCTGAGTGCGCGCAGGTAGGAATCCTTGTCCTCCTGCGCCACGACCAGTCGCCCGGCCCACTTGCCGTCCTCGGTCAGCACCTTGTTGTAATCCAGGGCCAGGCGCTTGAAGTCATCGGAGCCGCCGGTCAGCTGGACTTCGCCGCCGTCCTTGTTGGTGGGGCGTTTGCGGACATAGTTGATGGTGCCGGAAGCGTTGCCAACGCCGGTGAGCAAGCCGTTGGCGCCGCGAATCAGCTCGATTTTCTCGAACAGGAAGGTATCCAGCTGACCTTCGACCAGCCCCCAGTCGTTGGTCATGCCCATGCCGTCGACCTGCGTCAGCATGACGTCGAAACCGCGCGCGTTGTAACCGGTGCGATTGGTCTCCCACTCCTCGACATTGATACCGGTGCCCCAGCGCAGCGCATCGTTGCTGTTGCTGACGCCAAAGTCGCGCAACGCCTCCTTGTCAATCGTGCTGATCGTCTGCGGCGTGTCCTTGATTTCCATCGGCAGGTTGGTGGCGCCTTTGGAAACGCGAAGTTCGCGCTTTTGTTGAACGGTGACCGCCGACAACTGGACGTCCGCGCTGCTGCTGGCCAGCGGCGCCACGCGCAAGCCGTAACTCCCATCCGCCTGGCGGAACGCTTCCAGCCCGGTGCCCGCCAGCAGCGCGGCAAAACCGGCCGGCACCGAATAGCCGCCCTTCAGCCCCGGGCTGGTCTTGCCCTGGGTCAAGGCGCCGGAAGCCGTCAGTAGCGCACCGGCCTCTTCGGCAAAGCGGTTCAGCGTGACCGCCAGGGGGCCGGCCGGGATGTCGTAGTTCCTGGTCGGCACGGCGGCTTGCGTGCCGGCGGCCTGGGCTTGCGCTTCCGGCACCCAGCCCACCAGGGCGATGCTGCCGATAATGGCGAGATGCACGGCGAAGGCCAGCGGGCGCAGGGCGAAGGTGTGGCGCGGCGCGGCCTGGGCTGCGGAAATTGCCTGGCCCTTCGGCTGGCAAAGCGGTTTGTTGCGACGATTCGACATAGAACGGTTTCCCAAAGATTGGACTGGATGTTCAGGAAGCGGGCCGTCAGGAAAATCGCGCTGGCTGCCTGGACGCTTGGGGCGAACGACACGCGCGGGCCGACTCGGAGTCGGCCGGGCGTTGCCGCTTGGGTGGCTGGCGATGCTCGATCAGCTTGCTTCTCATCTGGTAAATCGGATGAGTTGGCAAAAGGGGAACCGCCGTCCGCAAATAATTTCGCTAGCGCGCTTCGAGCGTCACCCACCACGACGTGCGTCGCTTGACGCGAATCGGCAGGGTGTTTTCCAGCATGGCCAGCGCGCGCTCGGTGTCCGTGGCCGGGTAGACGCCCACGACGCTGAGTTCCGCAACTTCCGGCGCCACCCCGAGGTGGCCGCGCTGATAGCGGGCAAGATCCTCGATCAAGGCCCCCAGCGGGATGTTGTCTGCCACCACCACGCCCCGCCGCCAGGCTTCGCGGGCGCGTTCGGCTTGCCCGAGGGCGGCGATGCCGTCGGCGGTGAATTCCGCGCTTTCCCCCGCTTCGACGCGCTGCACCTTGCCGGCGGCGTTGTTGATCTCGACCGCGCTGGCGAAGACATCGAGGCGGGTTCGGCGGGCGTCGTGGCGGACGGAGAAACGGGTACCCAGCGCCTGCATCCGGCCAAAGCGGGTGTCCACGTAGAACGGACGCTGGCTGGCGTCCTGCCCGGTCTCGACCAGGATTTCGCCGGCGGCCAGCGTGAGCCGGCGGGCGCCGGCCTGGTAGTCGACGCGCAGGGCGCTGTCGGTGTTGAGCCAGACCCGGCTGCCGTCGGCCAGCGTGATCTCGCGCTGTTCGCCGGTGGCGGTACGGTAATCCGCGCCCCAGGCCAGCAGCGTTTCGGGCAGCGCGCTATGCCGCCAACCCATCCAGCCGGCCATGCCGAGCCCGAACACACCGGCCAGCCCGCGCAGCACCTGCCGCCGCCCCGCACTGCCGCGCCGCGCGGCCTTGACGCCGGCCAGCGCCGCCTGATGCCCGCCGGTGCGCAAGGGATCGAAGCGCTGGCTGACGGTCTCGATATACGACCAGGCCCGGGCATGGGCTTCCGACTGCTCCAGCCAGGCTTGCCAGGCCTGGCGATCGGCCGCACCGGCCTCGTCACTGTGCAGCGTGGCATACCAACTCGCCGCCGCCTCCAGGGTTGCGTAATCCGGTTCGGCACAACGGCGTCCTGCCGACGCCCCGGGAATAACGGAGGCCATCTCAGCCCGGGTGCCCGGCTTCGATCAGGACGCACTGCAGCATGGCCTGGGCGATGTACTTTTTGACCATGCGATCGGAGACACCCAACTGCGCGGCTATCTCGCGATAGGGCAGGCCATCGACCTGGGCCATGAGGAAGGCGGCGGCGGCCTTCTGCGACAGGCGGCCGAGCATGGCACCGATTTCGAGCAGGGTTTCGACGACGAGGGCGCGCTGCTCGGGCGAGGGCTCGACCGCTTCCGGATGGCAGGCCAGCGTTTGCAGCCAGGCCTGCTCCACCTCGCGGCGACGCCAGAGGTCGATGCAAAGGCCGTTGGCCATGCAGCGCAGATAACCCCGGGCTTCGAACGCAGTGTTGAACTGCCGGGGCGTAGCCAGCAGACGCAGAAAGGCATCCTGGGCCAGGTCGGCGGCATCGGCCGCGCAGCCCAGGCGCCGCCGCAGCCAGCCTTGCAGCCAGGGGTGGTGGTCGATATAGAGATGCTCGATGGCGGCGGTATGCCCGGAAGTGCTCACGATGGCCCTGCGCAAGAATTGACAAACGCGAATAGGAATAATTATCAATTGTCTTACACGGCCCGTTGTTTTGCAAGCCTCTCCGCTATCGCCATCCCGTTGCGCACCTGCCCCGCGGCGCTGCCAACACAAATGAGAACAGTTCGTAATTAATTGTTATCAAAGAACTTTTTCCGGCGCATGCTTTCAAAATATCTGTCGTACCCCCTACAATCCGGCCCACGGCAAGCCAGCCGCGTCACGCCAGCCAGCCATTCCATTTTTCCAGGAGAAATGCCATGAAGGGCGACAAGAAGATCATCGACATCCTGAACGACCTGCTGACCGGCGAACTGACCGCCGTCGACCAGTACCTGATCCACGGCGAGATGTACGCCGACATGGGCCTCAACGAACTGGCCGAGAAATCCATCCACGAATCCGACCACGAGCGCCAGCATGCCCGTGCGCTGATCCAGCGCATCCTGTTCCTCGAAGGCAAGCCGGACCTCTCCAAGCGCAATGCGCTCAAGCTCGGCAAGACCGTGCCGGACATGCTGAAGGCCGACCTCGCCGTCGAGTACGAAGTCGATGGCGACCTGAAGAAAGCCATCGCCGCCTGCGAGAAGGCCCAGGACTACGTCAGCCGCGACATGCTCTCGGCCCAGCTGGAAGACACCGAAGTCGACCACGCCTACTTCCTCGAGAAGCAGCTGCGCCTGATCGAGCTGGTCGGCCTGCCCAACTACCTGCAGAGCCAGATGGGCTCGGGCAGCCCGACCTGAGGAGCCGGCGATGAAAGGCGACAAGAAGGTCATCGAAACCCTCAACAAGGTCCTCAAGAACGAGCTGACCTCGATCAACCAGTATTTCCTGCATGCCCGCATGTTCCGCAACTGGGGCCTGGAAAAGCTCAACGACTACCAGTACAAGCAGTCGATCCGCGTCATGAAAGAAGCTGACGAACTGATCGAACGCATCCTCTTCCTCGAAGGCCTGCCCAACCTGCAGAATCTCGGCAAGCTGATGATCGGCGAGGAAGTCGTCGAATGCCTGGCCGGCGACCTCAAATACGAGCGCGAAATCCAGCGCCCGCTGCTGGTCGAGAGC
>DASUZG010000296.1:0-2126 GCA_036376995.1 Azonexus sp.
AGGCGAGGTAGTCCTCAGGCACCCGGGCCAGTTCGTCGGCGTCGCCGGCGGTGAAGGCATGTTCTAGCGGCGCCAGCGCGTGGCCGAGCCAGCCGGGGCCGGCGTAGCCCTGGTAGCCCTGGGCCGGGCGCGTCGTCGCCAGGTATTCGCGGCCGGCGAAGCGGACCACCCGGCAGTCCTCGTCGCGCACCGTTTCCAGGCGCACGCCGGACGGCACCTGATGCAGGTCGCTGCTGGCGATTACCCGGCCTTCGGCATCGAGCACGGTGAGCACTGTCCAGTCGTCGGCGGCGACCAGGCTGTCGAAGATGCGCTGGCACTCGTCGGCGAAGCGAAAGCACAGGCACAGCACGCCCACGGCCTTGCCATCCGCACCGTCGACGCGGCGGGCATAGAGCAGCGGGCTGGCGCTGCCGGGCAGCAGGTCGCTGGGGCGGAAAACTTCGAGGTACGGCGCTTCCGAAACGAGTGCCGCGGCGACCAGCGGATCGGCGCTGCGTCCCTGCGGCGCGGCGGTGTCGAGGCGGGCGAGCACGTCGCCGGCCGGCGAGAGCAGGATGATGTCGTGATAGACGGAGTACTTGCGCACGTATTCGGCGAAGCGCGCTTCCAGCGCGGCGCGCGCGGGCGCCGTGGCGTCATCGCCGGCCGCAGCGAACGCGCAAATCTCGCTGTCGCTGGCCAGAAAGCCGATGTCGGCAGTGCGTTCGAACAGGTTGCGGACCAGCACGTCGATCGCCACGCGGGCACCGGCGCCGAGGTTCAGCGCGGCTTTCTTGTAGTGCTCGCGGGCCAGCTGGTCGAGCAGTTGTCCGGCCAGTTCGTTGAAATCCTGGCGCATGCGGCTGATGTCGGTGCCGGCGCACAGCAGTTGGCCGAGCAGCGCGAGATTGTCGTAGGCGCCCTGGATTTCAGTCAGTTGCTTCTGGTCGGCATGGAGGCCGTGCATGTGGCGGGCGAGGTCGGCCAGCCGGGGTTGCGGGCGGGAGATGGTGCGCTTGCGCATGGTGTGACGTGCTTTCTGGTGGTTCGTAGGCTGCGGCGAAGCCGCTCGAAAGCAGGTCAGCAAGAAGAGTGCCGGGCCGCAGCGGCCCCGAAACGGGGCCGACGGGCCACGGTGGGCACGCCGCCGGGGCGTGCTGCACCAGGGTGGTGCGTCAGTGGTCGGGGGTCAGCAGCTTGAGGCCGACGATGCCGGCGACGATCAGGCCGATGCTGACCAGGCGCGCCGCTTCCTTCGATTCGCCGAACAGGTAGATGCCGAGCACGGCGGTGCCGACGGCGCCGATGCCGGTCCACACCGCATAGGCGGTGCCCAGCGGCAGCACCTTCAGCGACCAGCCGAGCAGCACGACGCTGACGATCATCGCCAGCACGGTCGCCACCGACGGGCCGAGGCGGCTGAAGCCGTCGGTGTACTTGAGGCCGACCGCCCAGCCGACCTCGCACAGGCCGGCGACGAACAGGATCAGCCAGGCGAAGCCACTGCTCATTTGCGGCTGGCGAAATAGGCGTCGGCTGCCGCCACGGTGCCGGCGATGTCGGCCTCGGTGTGGGCGGCAGAGACGAAACCGGCTTCGAAGGCGGACGGCGCGAAGTAGTGGCCGGCCGTCAGCATGGCGTGGAAGAAGCGGTTGAAAGCTTCCTTGTCGCAGGCCAGCACGGCGTCGTAGGTGGCCGGGCAGGCGTCGGCGAAATAGAGGCCGAACATGCCGCCGACGTTCTGGGCGGCGAAGGCGACACCGTGCTTTTTCGCGGCGTCGACCAGGCCGTCGCACAGGGCCTTGGTCTTGGCGGTCAGACTTTCGTAGAAGCCCGGCGCCTGGATCAGCTTGAGCGTGGCGAGGCCGGCGGCCGTGGCGATCGGGTTGCCGGACAGCGTGCCGGCCTGATAGACCGGACCGAGCGGGGCGATCTGCTGCATGATTTCGCGCTTGCCGCCGAAGGCGCCGAGCGGCATGCCGCCGCCGACCACCTTGCCGAAAGTGGACAGGTCCGGGGTGATGCCATAGAGGCCCTGGGCGCTCTTCAGGCCGACGCGGAAGCCGGTCATCACTTCGTCGAAGATCAGCACGGCGCCGTGCTGCGCGGTCAGTTCGCGCATGGCTTTCAGGAATTCGGCGGTC
>DASUZG010000297.1:0-5031 GCA_036376995.1 Azonexus sp.
CGATCAGCACGACGACGCCGAGGCCGAGCATCAGCAGGCCGGTTTCGCTGACGGTGGCGACGAACTTGGGGCCGGAGGACATCCCGACCTGGGCGAGGAACAGCGTCAGTCCGAGGTTGCGCAGGACCAGGTTGGCGGACAGCGGCAGCGTCCAGTTCATGCTGCCGGTGCGGCGCTGGTGTCCGAGGATCAGGGCCACGATCAGCACGCCGGCCATGCCCAGCGCCAGCTTGCCGATGCCCGGCAACGGGAACTGGATCGCTCCGAGCAGGAAGCCGATGGCCATGCCGACGCCGATCGAGATGTAGCTGAATTCGGCGGTGCCCTTGATCGAGTCACCGAAATACTTGCGCAGCGCCGTGAAGTCGCCGCGATGCGCGAGCAGCCCGATGCGGTCGCCGAATTCCAGGACCAGGTCCGGGCGTGCCAGCAGGTCGGTATCGCCGCGCCGGACATGGATCAGCGACGCCGCATGTTCGCCCGGCAGTTCCAGATCGCCGAGCGTGCGCCCGACCATGGCCGGGCGCGAGGCGAAGACGCGCAGGTAGTCGAGGTCGCTGCGATCCTTGGCCAGCCGCCCCGGCGCCGCTTCGCCCAGCGTCGCGCCGGTGCTGTTCAGGGCTTCCTTGCTGTTGCCGGTCAGCAGCAGGACATCGCCCTTGGCGATGACCAGGTTGGGGGCGGCCGGCTCGTTGTGGTGGGCCCGGCGCACGGCGATGACCTGGATGCCGGCCGGCAGGGTGGTCATCAGGTCGCTCAGCGGCTTGCCGGCGTAGTCGTCGTTTTGCAGCACGACTTCGAGCAGTTCGAGACTGGCGCCGGCCGCCACTTCGGCCTTGGGCTTCAGGACCATGAAGGCGATGTAGAGGAAGAGGATGGGCCCGGCCACGCCGAACGGGTAGGCGACCGAGTAGCCGACGGCCGGATCGTCGTTGCCCAGGGTGGCGATGGCCGCCTGCAACGTCGGCGTGCTGGTGCCGGAGCCGGCGAACAGCCCCAGCGCATGGCCGAGCTTGAGGCCCATGCCGTCGACGAACAGCAGGCTGATGGCGCCGGCGCAGGCCACGCCGATCAGTGCCATCAGATTCGCCCGTCGCCCGGCGGGACTCAGCAGGCCGGTAAAGAACTGTTTGCCGTACTGCACGCCGACCGTATAGAGGAACAGGGCCAGGCCCAGCGTGCCGACCATCGGCGCGGGCACGGCCTTGGGCGCGAACCAGCCCATTGCCAGGGCGACGAACAGCACGGCGCCGACGCCCAGCGAGAAGCCCTTGATATTCACTTCACCGAGCAGATAGCCGATGGCGATGGTCAGGAACAAAGCCATCATCGGCTGTTGTTCCAGCAGTGTCTTGATGAATTCCATGATCTCCCCCCTCGATAAGCGCTAGCGTGCGTGACAGCCGACATCCTGGAACTGGCCGATGACCCGGCTGACCAGTTCGGGGCTGGCGGTAGGTGTGTCGGCCAGGGAATAGGCCAGACCCAGGGCTTGCCATTTAAAGGCCCCCAGTTGGTGGAAGGGCAGCACTTCGACCCATTCCACGTTCGCCATCGGCGCCAGATAGCGGGCCAGACCGTCGATGTTGTCAGGATCGTCGGTCAGGCCGGGAACCAGCACATAGCGGACCCAGACCGGCTTGCCCATGGCCGCCAGGCGCTCGGCAAAACGCAGTGTCGGCGCCAGTTGCGTCTTGGTTACCGCGAAATAGGTTTCAGGCTTCCACGACTTGATGTCGAGCAGCACCATGTCCACATTGCGCAGGTAATCGTCGCTGGCCCGGTCGCCGAGATAGCCGGAGGTATCGAGCGCAGTATGCAGGCCCATGCCCTTGGCTGCGGCAAGGATGCCTTGGGTGAAGGGCACCTGGACCAGCGGCTCGCCGCCGGAAATGGTGAGGCCGCCACCCATCATGCGCAGCGCCGGGGCAAATTCCCCGAGCCGGGTGATCACCTGCGCCAGCCCGATCCGCGTGCCGTGCTTCAGGTGCCAGGTGTCCGGATTGTGGCAATACTGGCAACGCAGCGGGCAGCCCGAAACGAAGAGGGTCACGCGTATCCCCGGACCATCGAGTCGTGAGCCGGTTTCGTAGGAGTGCACGTAACCGAATTGCTCCTCGGCAAGGTTGTCCGTCTCCGGCGCATCCGGCGAGCAATCGTGGCGCAGGTCGTGCCGATTGCCCGCCGGCAGATCCACGGCGCCGAGCGGCGCCGTCGCTGGCGGTCGCTCGGGCAGCATGTCAGATATGCCCGTGGAAGAAGCTGCGCGAAATGACGTCCTGCTGCTGTTCGCGCGTCAGCCGGACGAAATTCACCGCATAGCCGGAGACGCGGATGGTCAGCTGCGGGTACTTGTCCGGATGGTCCATCGCGTCGAGCAGGGTTTCCTTGTTCAGGACATTGAGATTCACATGGAAGCCGCCCATGCCGAAATAGGTGTCCAGCGCGACGGTGGCGCGGCTGATGGATTCCTCCTCGCCCTGCCGGTTCGGCTGCGGAATCACCGACAGCGTGTAGCTGATGCCGTCCTGGGCTTCGTCGTACGACAGCTGCGCCACCGACAGGCAGGAGGCCAGCCAGCCGTGCGCGTCGCGGCCGTGCATCGGATTGGCCCCGGGGGCGAAGGGTTCGCCGTGCAGCCGGCCGTCCGGCGTGTTGCCGGTGGCCTTGCCATAGACCACGTTGGAGGTGATGGTCAGCACCGACTGCGTATGGACGGCATCGCGATAGGTCGGATTGGTGCACAGATGGCGCATGAAGCGCTTCACCAGGTCGGCGGCGATGGCATCGACGCGCTGGTCGTTGTTGCCGAATTTCGGGAAGTCGCCGTCGACGTGGTAATCGATGACCAGCCCGTCGTTGCGGCGCACCGGCGTGACCTTGGCGAACTTGATGGCCGACAGGCTGTCGGCCACCACCGACAGGCCGGCGATGCCGAAGGCCATGGTGCGCAGGATGTCGCGGTCGTGCAGCGCCATCATCAGCCGCTCGTAGTTGTACTTGTCGTGCGAGTAGTGGATGCAGTTCATGGCATGCACGTAGGTGCGCGCGAGCCAGGCCATCATCAGGTCGTACTTGGCCATCACCTCGTCGAAATCGAGCGTATCGGCGGTGATCGGCTGCAGCGGCGGGGCGATCTGCTGCCCGGAGATTTCATCGCGCCCGCCATTGATCGCGTAGAGCAGGCACTTCGCCAGATTGACGCGGGCGCCGAAGTACTGCATCTGCTTGCCCAGGCGCATGGCCGAGACGCAGCAGGCGATGCCGTAGTCGTCGCCGTGCTTCTCGGTCATCAGGTCGTCGTTCTCGTACTGGATCGCCGAGGAGTCGATACTGGCCTTGATGCAATAGCGCTTGAAGGCATCCGGCAGGTTCTTCGACCACAGTACCGTCATGTTGGGTTCCGGCGCCGGGCCCAGGTTGGTCAGCGTGTGCAGCATGCGGAAACTGCTGCGGGTGACCAGCGTGCGTCCGTCGAGCGCCATGCCGCCGACGCATTCGGTGGCCCAGTACGGGTCGCCGGAGAACAGGGCGTCGTATTCCGGGGTGCGCAGGAAACGCACGATGCGCAGCTTGATGACCAGCTGGTCGATCAACTCCTGCGCCGCCGCCTCGGTCAGCGTGCCTTCATCGAGGTCGCGCTGGATGTAGATGTCGAAGAAGGTGGACACGCGCCCGAGCGACATCGCCGCACCGTTCATCTCCTTGATCGCGCCGAGATAGCCGAAATAGGTCCATTGCACCGCCTCGCGGGCATTCTCGGCCGGCCGCCCGATATCGCACTCATAGCTGGCGGCCATCGTCTTCAGGTCGGCCAGGGCGCGCAGTTGATCCGCCATTTCCTCGCGCAGGCGCATCACCGACTCGTTCGGCCAGCGCGCCAGCAATTCGTCGCGTTCGTCCTCCTTGGCAGCGATCAGCGCATCGACCCCGTACAGCGCGACCCGCCGGTAGTCGCCGATGATCCGCCCGCGTCCGTAGGCGTCGGGCAGGCCGGTGATGATGCCGGAACTGCGGCAACTCATGATTTCCGGGGTATAGAGATCGAACACGCCGTCGTTGTGCGTCTTGCGGTATTTGGTGAAGGTCTCGCGAACGGCCGGGTCGGCTTCGCGGCCGATGGCCTTGAGCCCTGCCTCGACCATGCGGTAGCCGCCGAGCGGCATGATCGCGCGCTTGAAGGGCTGGTCCGTCTGCAGGCCGACGATGACCTCGTTGTCGCGGTCGATGTAGCCGGGGCCGTGCGCGGTCAGCGACGAGGGCACCGACGCGTCGACATCGAGCACGCCTTTTTTGATCTCTTCCCGGAAGCAGGGTTGCAGCTTGCTCCACACCGCTTGCGTGCGCTCGCTCGGCGCGGCGAGGAATTCCGGGCCGCCGGCATAGGGCGTTACGTTCTGGACGATGAAGTCGCGGACATCGATGTCCGCCTTCCAGCTGTTGCCGGCGAATTTGCGCCAGGCGCTTTCAACTTTTGCCGCTTGCATCGTTGTCTCCTCATAGTTGAGCAACCACTGCGCAAGTTCAAATCGTCTGCTGAAAGCAGTGACTGCTGAAAACATATCGCATATCTGAATTCAGCTTAGTTGCCGGATTTCCGACTTTCAACCCAGCTATCCGACATACCTTCTGTCAGCGAAGTTCCACCATGAAGGATCAATAAATGAGGCGCGCCAGCACCATGCCGCTGCCAACGGCAACAATGGTCGCCACCAGGCCCGGCAGCATGAAGGAGTGGTTGAGGATGTAGCGGCCGATGCGGGTGGTGCCGGAAAGGTCGAAGTTGATCGCGGCGATCAGCGATCCGTAGGTCGGGATGAAGAAGTAGCCGTTGACCGAGGGGAACATGGCGATCAGGAACTGCGGCGGAATGCCCAGCGCGATGCCCAGCGGCATCAGCGCCCGTGTCGTCGCGGCCTGGCTGTAGAGCAGCACCGAGGCGAAGAACAGGCCGAAGGCGAACAGCCACGGCGCGGTGGCCGCGAGATCGCCGATCACCGGCACGATCACCTCCTTGTGCGCCGAGATGAA
>DASUZG010000298.1:0-8794 GCA_036376995.1 Azonexus sp.
GGTGTTGTTGGTGCCGCCCTCGCCCTTGGGCAACGGTTCGCGGGCGATCAGGCTGCCGCGCGGGCCGCCCATCGAATCCATCTTGCGGCCCTGGCTCTGGTTGAGCAGGTCGCCGCCGGCCGCCTTCATCCATTCCTGGACACGCTCTTCCTCGCGCGCGGCCAGCACCCACAGCACCAGGAACAGGCACATCAGCGCCAGGCAGAAGTCGGCGAAGGCCACCTTCCAGGCGCCGCCGTGCCCTTCGTCGTCATGCTTGCGCGAGACGCGCTTGATGACGGCGGCGTCGTCGGTGTTGTGCTTGCCAGCCATGGTCGTTCGCTATCCTCAGGCGGCCATCTGGTCGGTCTTGCGCCGGCCCATGGTCGAGCGGGCGGCCGCTTCGCCGTCGCCGGCGCCGCTGCCGGCGGTCAGCGTGCCGATCCAGGTTTCCAGCTGGGCGAAGCTCGGCTTGATGTTCAGCTGCACCAGGCGGCGACCGGCGTCGATGGCCAGGAGCGGCGGCTTGCCGGCGACGTGGGTGACCAGCACCACCTTGACGCATTCAAGGTTGGACAGCTCGTGCTTGACCACCTGCTTCATCATGTTGCTGATCGGGTCGAGCACGCCGTAGCACAGGAAGATGCCGATGAAAGTCCCGACCATCGCGGCCGCCACCTTCTCGGCGATATAGGAAGTGCTGGCGCCTTCGCCGACGCTGTTCATGGCCATCACGATGCCGAGCACGGCGGCCAGGATGCCGAAGCCGGGCATGGCCTCGGCGATCTTGTTGAGCGACTTCGACGGCTGGCTCAGTTCCTCGTGGATGGCTTCCAGTTCCTGTTCGAGCACGCCTTCGAGTTCATGGGCGTTGATCTTGCCCATGGCCATGATGCGGAAGTTGTCGACGATGAAGGCGAGCAGCTTGGGTTCTTCGAGGACCAGCGGATAGCGGCGGAAGAGCGGGCTCTCGTGCGGCGCCTCGACGTGCTCGTCGAGCGCCTTCAGGCCGCGGCCGGCGGTCTGCAGCAGTTCGTACATCAGGAGCAGCTGCTGGCGCTGGAATTCCGAGCCTTCGCGGCGGATGGTGACGATCTGGCGCAACTGCAGCAGCATTTCGCTCAACACGTGGCGCGGATTGCCGAGCACGATGGAACCGAGGCCGGCGCCGGCGATGATCAGCACTTCGAGCGGCTGCCAGATGACTTCGAAAACGCCGCCGCCGAGCATGAAGCCCCCGAAGACGCAGCCCAGCACGATGGCGATCCCGAGCAGTTGTTGCATGGCCGATTCCCTTTGTTTGGCGTTCAGGACTGCTGCAGGAAGTCTTTCATCTTCCGCAGCGCCCCCTTGTTGATCTGGCACACCCGCGCTTCGGTCAGACCGAGCACGGCGGCGATTTCCTTGAGCCCGAGTTCGAACTCGTAATACAGCTGGACCACCTTCTGCTCGCGCTCGTCGAGGCGCTGCAGCGCCTTTTCCAGCGTCTTGCGGGCCACCGTCTGGGCTTCCGGCGTCTGGCATTCGGAGGGCACGTTGGCCATCTCGCCGACCAGTTCGTCGAAACTGGCGAACTCCTCGGCGCAGTCGGCCAGCTGGTAATCCTGGTATTCCTCGGGCGTGAGCTTCAGGGCGGCGAGGATTTCCGCCTCGCTCGGCTCGCGGCCCAGGCGCCGCGTCAGTTCGCGCACCGCGTCGCGCAGCTTGTGGCTTTCCTGGCGCACGCCGCGCGGCCGCCAGTCCTGGCGGCGCAGTTCGTCGAGGATGGCGCCGCGCACGCGCAGGGCGGCGAAGGCCGGGAACTTGTCGTCCGGCGGGCCGTAGCGGCGCAGCGCATCGAGCAGGCCGAGCAGGCCGATCTGTTCCATGTCTTCGCGGCTCATGGTGGCCGTCACCTGGGCATTGAGCTGGCGCACGATGCGCTTGACCATGGGCGCGCAGGCCAGCAGCTGCCGCTGCTCCTCGGCGGCGCTGCCGGCGGCGCCGCCGCACAGCTCGGAATAGCCCATGTACATGTCCATTTACTCGATGATCAGCTTGCCGATCATCACTTCGGCGAAGGGCTTTTCCTGCTGCTCGCGGGCATAGCGCTCGCTGTAGGCGCGGTTGATGCCGGCCGCGAACTGGTCGATGGTCATCATGCCGGCGTTCTCGAAGGTGTAGTCGGAGAGCGCCTTGACCGCGATGCTGCGCAGCATCGGCAGGTGTTCCTTGGTGATCTTCTCGTGCTGGTGCGGCGTCTTGAACACCAGGTCGACCGCCATGTAGTGGCTCATCGGCTCGCCGGGGCGGCCGCGCAGCATGACGATCACCTTGTCCAGGCTGATGTACTTGTAGACCTGGTTGTCCACCACCGGCCGGTCGCCGTCGGCAGCGGCCGGACGCAGGAATTGCCAGGCGGCGGCGCCACCGGCGGCAAGGGCGCCGAGCAGCGCGAAGGCGACGATGAACTGCTTTCTCTTGTTGAAGTTGATGATCATGCTCAATCAGTTTCCGTTGGAAGAAAGGACGAAGGCGGCGGGCGGCTGGTCGCTGTCGCCATCGGCTTCGGCCAGGGCGCGGCCGGGCTGGCGCTGCTCGGGCTGGCCGTCGGAGCGCTGACGGCCGTCGCCGTCGCGCGAACCGGCGAAGACCTGCACCGAGACGTCGGTGTATTGGTGGCGCGAAAGCTCCTGGCGCAGGCTGTCGCCGATGTGCTGCAACTGGCGCACCACTTCGTCGTGGGAGGCGCTCAACTGCACCTGCAGGGCGCCGCCCTGGTGGCGCAGGACGATCTCGACGCTGCCCAGCATCGGCGGATCGAGACGGATCACCGCCTGCTCGCTGTGCTTGGTGACGGCAAGGCGGATGCGCTCGCCGAGGGCTTCCATCAATGACGGACGCCACTGCTCCGGCTGCGCGGCGGCGAGCTTGACGGCCGGTTGCAGGGCGGCGGCCGCTTCGCGTGCCGGGGCAGCCGCGACCGTTGCCGGCACAACGGCCGGCGCCTCGGGCGATTCGGTGGCGCCCGATTCGGCGGCAGTCCCCGGCTCCGTTTTCAGTCTGGTTTGCAGGCCTTCGGCGCTCGCCGTCGGGCGGGCGGCTTCCGGCGCGGCAGCCGGCTGCGGTGCCGGGCGGGCGATGGCATCGGCAAAGCGTTGCAGGCTGCCGGCTGTACCGGCCAGCGGTGCCGCGGCCGGCGCCGGCGCCGCCGTGCGGGCATCCTGCCCGGCCACCGCGGCGGCGACCGTCGGCAGCACGACCACGGACATCGCCGGCAGTGCGGGCAGCATGGCCAGCGGCGTATCCAGCGCCGGCAGGGTGACCGCTTCTTCGGCCAGTGCATCGGCGCTCGCGGTATCGTCGGCCGGCGTCTCGGCGGCCTCGCCCTCGCCCGCCACCGGCAGGACCAGGGCAGCGTCGAAGACCAGTCCGCTCAGGGTCGCGGCAAAGCCCGCCAGGGCTTCACCTTCGCCGTCGCGGGCGGCGGCCCGGGGCGCTGCCAACGGGTCGGACGGCGCGCGCGGGGCGCTCGCCGGCGGGGCGGCCATCGCGCTGCTCATGCGGTGCTCTCCTCGAAATCGTGGTTTTCGGCGTAGGCGCGCAAGCCGGCACGGCTGACCTGCAACGCCTCGATCCGCTCCTGCACCAGGCCCAGTTCGCGGGCGCAGCGGCCGTAAGCCTCACGGTGGGCGTCCCGCAATTGATCGAGGGCCGCCTGCTCGCCGGCGCTCCACGGCCCCCGGGCGGCCAGGCGCGGCACAGTGAGGGCGATTTCGCCGTCCACCCGGGCCAGCGCGTCCCAGTTGCCGGCTGCGGCGGCCTCGCTGAGGCGGCCGGCGAAAATCAGCAGGTGCGACGTCCTATGCATGCTTGGCCTGCACCCCTTGCCAGCCCTGCTTGATGGTTTCGAGCAGGGCCGCCACTTCGTCGACCATCGTGGCGTTGAGCTCGACGCCCGCCTGGTGCAGGCGGCTGGCGCAGAAGTCGTAGAGCCGGCCGAGATTGGCCACGACTTCGCCGCCGGACTCGAAATCGAGGGCGCTGGCCAGGCCGTTGAGGATGTCGACGCACTTGTTGAGGCTGGCCGCCTTCAGTTCGTAGCGCCGCGCCTCGATGTGGGCGCGGGCGCGGGCCAGTTCTTCGAGAAGCCCGTCCATCAGGATCAGCACGAGTTGCACGGGCGACGCCTGGGCGGTCTGGGCACCCAGGTTGACGCTGTGATAGCTGCGGTAGGCCTCGTAATTCAAGGGGTCGTCCTCAGGGTTAGGTGGTCTGGTAGGTCGGCAGACTGGCGAACATGTCGCCGGTCTGGCCCATCTGCGACTGCAGTTCCTGCAGCTTGGTGAATTGCTTCAGGTAGCGCTCGTAGGCCATGGAGTA
The DNA here is from genome assembly GCA_036376995.1 of Azonexus sp. Taxonomy (GTDB): domain Bacteria; phylum Pseudomonadota; class Gammaproteobacteria; order Burkholderiales; family Rhodocyclaceae; genus Azonexus. Next base: position 4,342 of record DASUZG010000298.1, read on the forward strand.
CTGGTTGTCGAGCCGCGTCTGGCGGGCGCCGATCGCCTTCTGCATGGTCTGCACCGAGTCCTGGCGGCGCTTGATCTGGCCGTTGGCGCTGCTCAGCCAGCCCTGCAGGTAGGTGTCGAGCGAACCGAGCAGGCCGCTGCTGCTGGTGATGCCGGTCCGGCCGAAGAAGCTGTCGAGCGCATCCGGCTTGGCGGCCAGGGTCTTCTGCAGCTTGTCCTCGTCCTTCAGGGTCATCACGCCGTAGCGGTCGATGCTCAGGCCGAGGTCCTGCATGCTGGTGCCGCCGAACTGCTGGCGCACCATCTCGTTGAGGCGGCGGCGCAGGACGCGGATGCCGGCATCGTTGGCGAAGGCGCCGGCGGCCTTGCCGTCTTCCTGGCTGCCGGCTTCGGTCAGCGGGTCGAGGGCCTTGTTCAGGGCGTTGTAGGCATCGACGAAGCTGCGCACGTTGGCGGCAGTGCCGCCGTTGTCGGCGGCCACGGTCAGGCTCAGCGGCGTGGCGCCGGCGGCCTGGGCCTGGGTGAAGGTCATGCTGACGCCGGGAATGGCGGTGAAGGTGTTGCCGGCCTGCTGCATCCGGGTGCCGGTGCCCTGGTCGCCCAGCCAGACGACGGCATCGCGCGCCGGGGCCAGTTCGTTGCCGTTGGCGAGCGCCGCCTTGAGCGCCACGGCGTTCAGGGCGCTGGTGTCGAGGGAGATCTGGCCGGCCGCGCCGGTGCTGCCGGCGGACAGCAACAGCTGGGTCTGCGTGCCGACGGTGACCACCATGGCATTGACCTGGCCGCCATTGCCGGCAGCGAGATTGATGGCGCGGGCGATTTCGGTCTGCGACAGGGTGCTGTCGCCATCGCTGTCGGCACCGGCGAAATCGACTTCGAAGCTGCCGGCGCCGCCGTTCAGATTGACCGTCAGCTTGCCCGGCGCCGCCGCCGGGGCGGTGGGCAGGTCGGCGAAGCTGAGCTGGTGGGCGCTGGCCAGTTGCTCGACGAACAGCGAATAGGTGCCGGGCTGGGCGCCGGCCGAGGTGGTGGCGCTGCCGAAGCCGGTGACATTGAAGCTGCTGGTGTACTGCTGCAGCGTCTTTTTGCCCGACAGGCCGGTCAGCGCGCTGTCGAAGGTCTGCAGCGCCGTGCGCAGCTTGCTGAGGGCGGTGGATACCGCCGTGGCGGTCTTCGACTGGGTGTCGAGCCGGCTCTGCATGCCTTGCGTGTAGGCGGTGGCGAGCTGGCTCGCGATCGTGCTCGGGTTGATTTCAGCCATCATGCGCTCCTAATGAACAAGAAATGGGAATACCCCTTGTCAGGGCGACCCAAATCGCGTTCGGCTGAAATCGGCAGCTGTTGCGCCATCATCGCTGGCCCCGCCACCAGACTTGCGAGGCCAGTTCGTCCTGGCGTTTCTGCTCGCGCACGCTGGCCGCCTGGCGGCTGCGTTCCTGGGCGCGCTCGAGTACCTGGTCGAGCGCCTGGTAGCGGCGCGAGGCGGCCAGCAGGGCGTGCTGCGTCGCCGCCAGGTCGGCCTCGTGCAGCACCAGGCTCTCGCGGTGCGAGGCGGCGAGCTGCATCACGGTCTGCTTGTAGCCGGCGCAGTTCAATGCCAGCGTCGGCGGCAGGGTGCCGCTGGCGCCGCTGCCGGCGCACAGCGCTTCTAGGCGGTCGAGGTTGCCGCGATAGCGCTGGCGCACCGCCTCCTTGGCGCCGATCTCGGACTGCAGGCGGTCGACTTCGCGCTCGCGCAGGTCGACCAGACGGTTCAGGCTGGCCATGGCATTCATGCGGTCACCGCCTCCAGACGTTGCAGGGTGTCGGCCAGCGGCGCCGCTTCGCGCGTGCCCTGGTGAAGGAAGGCTTCGATCTGCGGCCAGCGCTCGACGGCGCGGTCGGTGGCCGGATCGGCGCCGGGCACGTAGGCGCCGAGCGGAATCAGCTCGCGCACCTGGGCGTAGCGGGCAGCCATGGCTTTGAGCGCACGCGCCGCGTTGCGGTGGGGCTCGCCGCAGACCTGGGCCATGCAGCGGCTGATCGAGGCGGCGATGTCGATGGCCGGGTAGTGGCCGCGCTCGGCGAGTTCGCGCGAGAGCACGATGTGGCCGTCGAGGATGGCGCGCGCGGTGTCGACCACCGGGTCCTGCTGGTCGTCGCCTTCGGCGAGCACGGTGTAGATGGCGCTCATGCTGCCGCGCGGCTGTTCGCCGTTGCCGGCGCTTTCGACAAGTTGCGGCAGCAGGCTGAAAACGGACGGCGGATAGCCGCGGGTGGCCGGCGGCTCGCCCAGGGCCAGCGCCACTTCGCGCTTGGCCATCGCATAGCGGGTCAAGGAGTCGACCAGCAGCAGCACGTCCTGGCCCTGGTCGCGGTAATGGGCGGCGATGGCGTGGCACAGTTCGGTGGCCCGCATGCGCATCAGCGGCGACTCGTCGGCCGGGGCGACGACCACCACGGCGCGCTTCAGGCCAGCTTCGCCGAGCGACATTTCGATGAATTCGCGCACTTCGCGGCCGCGCTCGCCGATCAGGCCGACGACCACGACATCGGCCACGGTCTGCCGGGTAATCAGGCCGAGCAGCACGCTCTTGCCGACGCCGCTGCCGGCCATCAGGCCGACGCGCTGGCCCTTGCCGAGGGTCAGGGTGCCGTTGATGGCGCGCACGCCGACATCCAGAATTTCACGCACCGGCTGCTTCCTGAGCGGATGCACGGCCGGCGGCTGCGGATCGAGCGGATGTTCGCCGCCCAGGCGACCGCGCCCGTCGATCGGTTCGCCGAGGCCATTGACGATGCGGCCCAGCCATTCCGGGCCGATCATCAGCCCGGCCCGTTCCGGCGCCGGCAGCACGCGGGCGCCGGTGACCAGCCCTTCCGGCTTCTTGAACGGCATCAGGAAGGAAATCTCGTTCTTGAAGCCGACCGCCTGGGCGGTGATCCAGTCGCCGGCCGCCGTCTCGATCAGGCAGCGCTGGCCGGTCTGCAGCGGGCAGCCGGTGCTTTCCAGCAGCAGGCCGGCGGCGCCGACCAGGCGGCCGGTCAGGCGCGCCACCGGCACGGCGTCGAGTTCGAGCTTGCGGATGGCGGCGCCGATCACGACAGCGCTTCCTCGGTATGGGTAGGTTCGAGCAGCTGGGCGCCGACCTGCTCCATGCAGGCGGCCAGCCGCTGGCGGCAGCCGGCATCGGCTTCGCGGCTGCCGGCCTGGACGCGGCATTCGCCCGGCTCCAGGCGCGGATCGGCGATCAGGGTCCAGCGCGCGGCGCGCTCGGGATCGAGTTCGCAGATGCGCTCGCGTTCCTCGGGATTCAGATAGACCTCGATCTTTTCCGAGGTCGGCGGCATGGCGGCCAGGGTTTCATCGACCAGCGCCAGCAACTGCACCGGCTGCAGCGCCAGCTCGCAGCGGATCACCTGGCGGGCGACCTTGCCGACCAGTTCGACCACTTCCTGGCGCAGCGCCGCCTGGTAATCGTGCTGCAACTGCTGCAGGCTTTCGAGGATGGCATCGACCGGCCCGGCGAGGTTGCCGAAGCGGGCCAGGGCCTCGCGCCGGCCGGCCTCGGCGCCATCGACGCGACCTTCGGCCAGGCCATCGACGCGGCCCTTCTGCAGGCTGCTTTCGTAGCCTTCCTGATAGCCCCGGTCCAGGCCTTCCTGGAAACCGTCGGCGAACGACGGCTGCTGTTCCGCCGACGTGCCGGCGGCCGGCCGCGAGGCGAGCAGCTGCGTCAGCGGCGGGAAGCGGTGGGGCCGCGGGGTTTTCATTCGACGACGGCCTCGGCGAAGAGCTGCACTTCGATTTCGCCGGCATCGGCAAGGGCCTTGACCTGGTCCATGATCTCGCGGCGCATCTGTTCGACGCGGCTGATCGGCACCGGGCCGCTGCGCCGGATGATGTCTTCGAAGCTCTGCGCCTGGCGGCGCGGCATGGCCTGCAGCAGCGCATCGCGCACCGCCGGTTCGGCGCCCTTGAGCGCGACGGCCAGCTGTTCGAGCGGCACTTCCTCGATGATGCGGGTGAGCACCGCTTCCGACTGGCGCGACAGGATGAAGAAGTCGTACATGCTGGCCTCGATCTCGGAGACCATTTCCGGATCGTGGGCGCGCAGCAGTTCAACGAGCTGCCCGCGGTTGCCGGGCAGGCGGTTGAGGATGTCGGCCACCTGGCGCACGCCTTCGACGCTGGCGCTCTGCATGCCGAGGCTGTCGAGGCAGCGCGAGACCAGTTCGTCGAGCTCGGACAGCAGCTCGGCGTCGATTTCGCTCAGGCGGGCGACGTTGAGCAGCACCAGGTCGCGGCCGGTGCCGGGCAGCGCGTCGATCACGCCGCCGGCCAGGGCCGGCGGCAGGAAGGCGAGGAACACGGCCTGCATGCGCACGTGTTCGTTGGCGATGCGCTCGGCGATCCATTTCGGCGATGCCCACTGCAGGCGGGCCATCTTCGGGCGGATGGCATCGCCGTAGAT
>DASUZG010000299.1:0-11109 GCA_036376995.1 Azonexus sp.
ATCAGGGTCACGCACATGACCGGGAATTCGCCGCCCAGCGAGGCGTCCTTGACCAGCACCGGGAAGCCCTGCTTCTCCAGTTCGGCGATGCCGGCGACGATGCCCGGATATTTCGCCAGCACCTCGGCCGGCACATCGGGCAGCGCGATTTCGCCTTCGAGAATCTCGCGCTTGACCGCCCGCTCGAAAATTTCCGACAGGCATTGCACCTGCGCTTCGGCCAGCGTGTTGCCGGCGCTCATGCCGTTACTGAGGAACAGGTTGTCGATCAGGTTGGTCGGGAAATAGACCGTCTCGCCGTCCGACTGGCGGACGTAGGGCAGCGTGCAGATGCCGCGCTCGGTATTGCCGGAGTTGGTGTCGAACAGATGCGAGCCGCGCAACTCGCCATCCGGGTTGTAGATTTCCCGGCAGTAGTCGTCGAGGATTTCAGCCGGCAGCGCATCCTTGCGCCCCGGCTTGAACCAGCGCTCCTCCGGGTAATGGACGAAGGCCGCATTGGCGATCTCCTCGCCCCAGAACTGGTCGTTGTAGAAATGGTTGCAACTGGCCCGCTCGATGTATTCGCCCAGCGCCGAAGCCAGCGCGCTTTCCTTGGTCGCGCCCTTGCCGTTGGTGAAGCACATCGGCGAGTGCGCGTCGCGGATATGCAGCGACCAGACGTTGGGCACCAGATTGCGCCACGAGGCGATCTCGATCTTCATGCCCAGACCGGCCAGCACGCCGGACATGTTGGCGATCGTCTGCTCCAGCGGCAGGTCCTTGCCGGCGATATAGGTGCGCGTCTCGGTGTCCGGATTCAGCGTCAGCAGGGCCTGTGCATCGGCATCCAGGTTCTCGACTTCCTCGATGACGAACTCCGGCCCGGTCTGCACGACCTTTTTCACCGTGCACCGGTCGATGGAGCGCAGGATGCCCAGCCGGTCCTTTTCCGAAATATCGGCCGGCAACTCGACCTGGATCTTGAAAATCTGCTGGTAGCGGTTTTCCGGATCGACGATGTTGTTCTGCGACAGGCGGATGTGCTCGGTCGGGATGTTGCGCGTGTCGCAGTACAGCTTCACGAAGTAGGCCGCACACAAGGCCGACGACGCCAGGAAGTAATCGAACGGCCCCGGCGCCGAGCCGTCGCCCTTGTAGCGGATGGGCTGGTCGGCGATGACCGTGAAGTCGTCGAACTTGGCTTCGAGACGAAGCTTGTCGAGAAAATTGACCTTGATTTCCATGCGGGAATTCCAAAACGGGGTTCAAAACGAATCGGCCGCCATTATCCGGTTTTCCCGGCAGTTCGCGGGCGCATCAGCAAAAGCCCGCCGGGGCCGGGCTTGGTACGCTCGATGAGCGCCACACCCCGGTAATACGCAAGTAACAAATCCCCTGCATTATCAGAGCCTTGATATGGCACGGGCAGGACAGCCCGGCCAGCAAGAGATGGATGGATGCACATCCCCACAGACGAATCGCATCCTTGTTGCTGGAGACAAACATGAATCTGACGCTTATTGGCAGCAACCGCAGCGGCCGCATCGTCATCGCCGGCCGGATCACGGAAGAATTTTCGGCCCAGCTCGAAGCCGGCGTCGTCGACGCCATGCGCCGTTACCCCCGGCTGACGGTCGATCTCTCCGGCGTCGCCGAAATCGACCATTTCGGTGTGCGCTTTTTGAAACTGATGCAAAACCTGGGCGGCAAGGAACTCGCCATCGTCGCCACCTCGCCCGCGGTGGAACAGGCCACCGACGCCAACGCCGCGCACCACGCCCGGCGACTGCACTAAACCGCTTTCCGCATCGCCCGACGGCCCGCCGGCCGGCCCTCCCACCGAGGGCCGCCGGCGGGTTCTTCGTTTTCAGCTGCCCGACGTGAAAGGCTGGCCATCGACCCGGGTAATGGCGATGGTGGCCGAACGCGGGCGACCGCCGACCGCTTCGGGAAACTGGTTGGCCGGCCAGCCGGAGATCGCCGTCGGCTGGGCCGGGTTGGCGCGTTCGCTGGCCGTCTCGCCGGGATGCTGGATGTTCACGAACAGCGTGCGCCCGTCGGGCGTGGCGGTGATGCCGGTGACTTCGGCGCCGCGCGGCGCGGTCATGAAGCGCCGGGTTTCGCCGCTGCGGACATCGGCCGTCAGCATCTGGTTGTTGCCGAGCCCGGCGTAATCGCCCTGGTTGAGAGTGCTGGTCGACACGTCGGTCTGGATCCACAGGCGGCCGCCGGCATCGAACCACAACCCGTCCGGGCTGCCGTAGGCATCGCCGCGGACGGTGCCGCGCTTGTCGGGATCGGCCTGCGCCGGGTCGCCGGCCAGCGCGAACAGGTCCCAGGAGAAAACGGTCGCCGCCGCATCGCCCGCCCGCTCGCGCCAGCGGGCGATATGGCCGAAGGCGTTGGCGGCGCGCGGGTTGGCCGCGTTGCGCGTCGCCTCGTCGCGCTTGCCGTTGTTGGTCAGCGTGACATAGACCTCGCCGCTGACGGGATGCACCGCGATCCACTCGGGGCGGTCCATCCTGGTGGCGCCCGCCAGGTCGGCCGCCTGGCGGCAGCGGATGGCGATGTCGCCGGCGTCGGCAAACCCGTAGTCGGCGGTGAGGCTGCCGCCCGGGTAGCGCTCGCCGTGGCGCAGCGGCAGCCAGCGGCCCTGCCCGTTGTCGTCGAAACGGGCGACATAGAGCGTGCCGCGGTCGAGCAGATCGGCATTCGCCGCCCGCTCGCCGGGCCGGTAACGGCCGTCGGAGACGAACTTGTAGATGTATTCGAAGCGCTCGTCGTCGCCCATGTACACCACCACGCGGCCATCGCGGGCCAGCGTCACAGTGGCCCCTTCGTGCTTGAAGCGGCCGAGCGCGGTGCGCTTCACCGGCGCCGCCTGCGGATTCCACGGATCGATCTCGACCACCCAGCCGAAGCGGTTGGCTTCGTTCGGATGCTGCGTCAGGTCGAAGCGGGCATCGAACTCGTGCCAGCGAAAGCCGAAGCCTTTTTCCGAGAAGCCGTAGCGCTTCTGGTCGGCATCCGGGGCCGCCGGGCCCTTGAAGTAGCCGTTGAAATTTTCCTCGCAGGTCAGATAGGTCCCCCACGGGGTGTAGCCCATGGCGCAATTGTTCAAGGTGCCGAGGACCACGGCACCGCGCGGGTCCATCGCCGTCTTCATGGCCGCATGGCCGGCTGCCGGCCCGGCCACGCGGCACGGCGTGTCGGCGGTGATGCGCCGTGCCCAGGCGGACGGCCGCACCACTTCCCACGCGCTTGCGCCGCGCCGCAGCTCGATGACGGAAACGCCGGTCGCCGCCTTGGATTTCTCCACCTTGGCGGCACTCCAGTTTTCCATGCCGCCGGCGTGCAGCAGGCCATCATCGGTGTATTCGTGATTGATGCACATCAGCCCGTGGCTGGCGGAAAGCCGGCCGTTTTCCACGAACGGGAAAAAGTGCAGGCCGTCATGATGCATGCCGGCCTGCCCGGCCTGGTCGGCCGCGCTGTCGGAGGCATCGGGACGGGCCCGGGGACCGGCGGAGATCGGGTCGCCCCAGGCCAGCAGCAGCTGCGCCCGGAAGCCTTCGGGCAGGTGCACCAGGTCGTCGGTCGACACCGGCAGCGACGAGAACTCCAGCGCCGCCGGCCCGGCCCGGCCGGCGGTGGCGGCCAGTGCCGGGAGCGAAACGCCGGTGGCCCCGAGCAGCCCGGCCGCCAGCAGTTGCCGGCGCTGGAAACTGGCCGGCGCCAGCTGCTCCAGCGCCGGGTTGCCGCTGGGATTGCAGGGAAGCGCGAAGTCGTCATCGACGTTTGTCTGCATGGGGTTATTTCCTTTCTGCCTGACTGCTTGATTGGCGATGGGTAGACACGTCCTACAGAATGGCGTCCGAATATTTCGTTCCGATGACGAAAGACAGGCGGCTGCCGCGCCTAACCCGGCGCCCACCGGAAACCACCGCTCATATCGGTTGTCTGAGCCAACGTAGCCACCGCGACGCCGGCAGCAACGCGGCGCCGTCCATCGCCGAGGAGGACTGGACATGACCACTGCTATCCCGAAGCTGCTGAACGTCAAGGCCGTCGCACTGGCCGTGCTCGACTCCGACCGGGCCCGCCGCTTTTACGGCGAAACCCTGGGACTGCCGCCGGCCCATGAGGATGGTCAGGCAGTCGGTTTCCATCTCGGCGGCACCGTGCTGCTGCTGAAGGACGACTGGTACGGCCGGCCGACGGCCGAACCCAATCCGCGCATCACGCTGGAAACCACCGATGCGCGCGGCACCGAGGCGGCGCTGCGCGAGCGCGGCGTGGTCATCGCCGATCCGGTGGCGGCCTACGGCGCCGCGCTGGTCGGCAGCTTCCTCGACAGCGAGGGCAACAAGCTGTGGTTCTGTTCCCTGGCGCCATAGCCTGATGCATTGTCGCAAACGCGACAGCGCGCAGCGCGCATAAGCCACTGATCTGCCTGGAATTCCCGGCTGGCATCACCCTTGCAATGGTTTGGGCATCAACCAGGAGAATTCCATGCCCAAACCGAAGAAACACGTTCTCGTCTGCGCCCAGGGGCGCCCCGCCGGCCATCCGCGCGGCTCCTGCCAGGAGAAGGGGTGCGCCAGCACCTGGCAGGCCTTCTCCGACGAATTCACCACCCGCAACCTGTGGTCCTCCGGCTTCCAGCTGACCAACACCGGCTGCCTCGGCCCCTGCCACCTCGGCCCGAGCGTCGTGGTCTATCCGGAAGGCGTGATGTACACCGGCGTCACACCGGCGGACGTCGGCACCATCATCGACGAGCACCTGCTGTTCGATCAGCCGGTCGAGCGCCTGAAGGCGCCGGCCGACATCTGGGCCTGAGATCATGGACAAGATCCAGTACCAGATCGGCGACATGATCTTCGCCGCCGAAGACATCCTCAACGATGGCGGCATGCCCGGCATCGCCGAGGAAGACGGCCTGATCGCCCCGGCCGGCACGCGCGGCGTCGTGGTCCATTACGGCGTCGCCGAGATGGACGAGACGCAGGAAATCTACCTGATCCAGTTCGAGAACGGCCCCGACGGCAACCTTGGCCACCCGGTCGGTTGCCTGCCGGAAGAACTGACCCAGGTCGAGCCGCTCGCCGCCTGAGGCCGCCATGGCACGCATCGGCATTTTCTTCGCCAGCGACACCGGCCGCACCCGGCTGGTGGCCAAGCAGATCGCCAGGAAGCTGGGCGAGGCCGCCGCCGTGCCGCTCAACATCGGGCGCGCGACGCTGGCCGAGGTTCTCGCCTACGAGGCGCTGATCGTCGGCAGCCCGACGCTCGGCGACGGCGAACTGCCCGGCCTCGACACCGGCCTGACGCAGCCGGGCTGGGCCGAGTTCGTGCCGCAGCTGGCCGACGCCGACTTGACCCGCAAGACTGTCGCCATCTTCGGCCTCGGCGACCAGAAGAAGTACCCGAATGAATTCGTCGATGCCATCGGCCTGCTGCACGACGCCTTCGCCGCCCGCGGCGCCCGCCTCGTCGGCCGCTGGCCGACGGCCGGCTACGAATTCGCTGCCTCGCAGGCGGTCGACGGTGACGAATTTCTCGGCCTGGCGCTCGACCAGCATCACCAGGCACTGCTGACCGAGGCGCGGATCGACGCCTGGCTGGCACGGATCAGCCCGGAACTGCTTCCATGAACGCGAATCCCTGGAGTCTGGCCAAGGATCGTTCGCTGCGCCGCCTGCTCGTGTCGCTCGACGCGAAGGTCCGCGATGCCTGCGACGTGGCGCCCGACGACGGCGTCGATCCGTGCATCGTGACGCTGCGCCACGCCGAGCTGGAACGTCTGCGCGCCCATGTCTACCTGCACGGCCAGCGCCCGGGCACCTACGGCATCTTCTTCGAATACCCGCACCCGGTGCCGGGCATCCTCGAATCCGAGGAAAACCTGCCGCTGCCGAAAGTACTGGCCAGCCTGGCGCTGCATTTCGACGCCTGACCGCCAGGGCGGGCGCCGGCGGCCTACAATCGGGGCCTCGCCACCCGTGCCCGCCCTGCCATGACTGCTGCCGACTCGCTGCCGCCGCCGGCGCCCGAAACGCTGAAGGCGCTGTTCCTGCTCGACCCCGAGGTCCATTTCCTTAACCACGGCTCCTTCGGCGCCACGCCGCAGCCGGTGTTCGCCGCCCGCCAGCACTGGCTGGAACGCCTGGAGCGCCAGCCGGTCAAGTTCCTGGCCCGCGACTTCGCCGAGCTGATGCACACCGCCCGCCACGCGCTGGCCGCCTGGCTCGGCTGCGCCGGCGACGATCTCGTCTATGTCGCCAACGCCACCTTCGGCGTCAATCTGGTCGCCCGTTCGCTGCACCTGGCCGCCGGCGACGAGGTGCTGAGCAGCGACCACGAGTACGGTGCCTGCGAGCGCGCGTGGCAGGCCGCCTGCGCCACGGCCGGCGCCCGCTACGTGCGCCAGCCGATCGCCTTTCCGGCGACTTCCGCCGAGGCCATGCTGGAACAGTTGTGGCAAGGCGTAACGCCGCGCACCCGCGCCATCTTCATCAGCCACATCAGCTCGCCGACGGCGCTGCGCCTGCCGGTCGAGGCCATCTGCGCACGTGCCCGCGCCGCCGGGCTGACCACGGTGATCGATGCCGCCCATTCGGTCGGCCAGCTGCCGCTCGATCTCGGCCGGCTCGACGCCGATTTTGTCGTCGGCAACCTGCACAAGTGGGCGCTGGCCCCGAAGAGCGCAGCCTTTCTCTATGCCCGCCGCGAGCGCCAGGCCGACCTGGTACCGCTGGCGGTCAGCTGGGACAGCGGCGGCGTCCCCGGCGGCAGCACCGGCTCGCGCTTCATCGACCAGTTGCAATGGACCGGCACCCACGATCCGTCGCCGGCCCTGGCCGTGCCGGCGGCACTCGCCTTCATGGCCGAGCACCGCTGGCCAGCGGTCGGCGCCGCCTGCCACGCCCGGCTGCAGCGCCTGCTCGCCGACATCGCCGCGCTGACCGGCCTGCCCCCGTGCTACCCGCCGGATTCGCAGCAGTTCGCCCAGATGGGCGTGGCCGAACTGCCGGCCGGCGTCGATCCGGCCCGGCTGCAGGCCCGCCTGTACGACGACTGGCGGGTGGAAGTGCCGCTGCTCGACTGGCACGGCCGCAAGCTGATCCGCATCTCGCTGCAGGCCTACAACACCGCGGCCGACGGCGAGGCGCTGCTGCAGGGCCTGGCCCACCTGCTTCCCCGCTGATCCCGGGCGACCACGTCCGGCCGCCTGGCGCCTGCGCGACGAACGCTGGCTGGTATACCGGATCACCGTGCCCCACCCCGGCCTGGTGCCGCGCGGCTTCTACGCGATCAGCCCGGACATGCCGCGCTGATGGGGGATCGTTCAGGCCGGCACGCCGAGCACGACGTGGCTGGCCTTGATCAGCGCCGTCGCGGCGGTGCCTTCCTTCAGCCCCAGTTCGAGCGCCGCCTCGTTGGTGACCACGGCATAGACCATGGTACCGCCGGCCAGACGCAGGCCGACCTCGGTATTGACCGCCCCCTTGTGCAGTTCGCTGACCGTGCCCGACAACTGGTTGCGCGCCGAGAAGCGGACCGCCTGCGGCCCCGACAGCAGCATCACCCACGGCGCCTTGACGTAGGCGACCGCCGCCTGGCCGACGGCCAGGCCGAGCGACTGGACGCTGCCCTCTGTCACGATTGCGACAATCTTGTCGCCCCCGGCCATCGTCACCTCGACTTCGGCATTGACCGCGCCATCGACGAGAGCGGTGATTTTTCCTGCAAAAACATTGCGCGCGCTGACTTTCATGTTGTTCTCCTGGCATCGGATAAATGACTGGCCCGCTTTTCGCTATATACAATCATAAGCAACGAAACCAGCCAGGCACGCGACAAATGTATCGACAACACCTATCTATCGGCAACCATAGCGCCATACCAAATTTCCGGTAACATCGCTTCCGTTATATACATAACTTAATTACGAGAACAGCATGGATCAGTTGGTTCCCCGCCTGCGCGGCAAGCTCGAAGTCGATGGCCAGTTCGGCACCTTTCTCGGCGACACCCGCATCCGCCTGCTCGAAGCCATCGACCAGCACGGCTCGATCTCCCAGGCAGCAAAAGCCGTGCCGCTGTCCTACAAGGCCGCCTGGGACGCGGTGGACGCCATGAACAACCTGGCCGAGCAGCCGCTGGTGCTGCGCGCCACCGGCGGCAAGCATGGCGGCGGCACCAGCCTGACTGCCTATGGGCGCAAGGTGATCGCCCTCTACCGAGCGCTCGAAGCCGAATACCAGGCGGCGCTCGACCGCCTGACGGCCAGCATGAACGACGGCCAGGCCAGCGATTTCCAGCAGTTCAGCCGGCTGTTGAAGCGCATGTCGATGAAGACCAGCGCCCGCAACCAGTTCGCCGGCCAGATCGTCGGCCTGCGCGAAGGCGATGTCGATTTCGAAGTGCGCCTCAAGCTCGACGACGACAACGAGATCGTCGCCGTGATCACCGGCGATTCGGCGGAGAACCTGGGCCTTGCCATCGGCATGGAGATCAACGCTTTGGTCAAGTCGTCCTCGGTGCTGCTGCTCAACGATCCCGAGGTCAAGACCAGCGCCCGCAACCACCTGTGGGGCGAGATCACGCGCATCCACGACGGCCCGGTCAATGCGGAAATCACGCTGGCCATGAAGAACGGCAAGAGCGTCTGCGCCGTGGTCACCCACGACAGCGTCGAGCGCCTCGGGCTCGCCGTCGGCGAGCAGGCCTGCGCCGTGTTCAAGGCTTCCGCCGTCATCCTTTGCAAGTACGCCTGACATCCACTTCCGGAGAAATTCCATGAACCGTCTGTCCGCCCCGCTTGTTACCCTTCTCCTTGCCCTGTTCGCCGCTGCCGGAGCGCAAGCCGGCGAGGTGCAGGTGGCCGTCGCCGCCAACTTCACCGCCCCCGCCCAGCAGATCGCCGCCGAATTCGAGCGCCAGACCGGGCACAAGGCCGTGCTCTCCTTCGGCGCCACCGGCAAGTTCTACGCCCAGATCAGCAACGGCGCGCCGTTCGAAGTATTCCTGTCGGCCGACGACACGACGCCGGCCAGGCTGGAAAAGGAGAACCAGGCGGTGGCCGGCAGCCGCTTCACCTACGCCGTCGGCACGCTGGTGCTGTGGTCGGCCAAGGCCGATGGCGTCGATGCCAAGGGCGAAGTCCTGAAAAAGGGCCAGTTCAAGCATGTCGCCATCGCCAACCCGAAGACCGCTCCCTACGGCGCCGCCGCCATCGAGACGCTGAACAAGCTCAAGCTGCTCGACGCCGTGCAGCCGAAGTTCGTCCAGGGCGAGAACATTTCGCAGACCTACCAGTTCGCCAGCACCGGCAACGCCGACCTCGGCTTCGTCGCACTCTCCCAGGTGTACAAGGACGGCAAGCTGACCGGCGGTTCGGCCTGGATCGTGCCCGGCCACCTGCACGAGCCGATCCTGCAGGATGCGGTGATCCTCGCCCGGGGCAAGGACAACGTTACCGCCAAAGCCTTCATGGACTACCTGAAGACGCCGCGCGCCCACGCCATCATCACCTCCTTCGGCTACGCGCTGCGCTGATTCCTTCCCGATGCTGACCGACACCGACCTGCAGGCGCTGTGGCTGACCGTCCGCCTGGCTGCCACCACCACGCTGATCCTGTTCCTCATCGGCACGCCGCTGGCGTGGTGGCTGGCGCGCAGCCGGGCCTGGTGGAAACAGCCGATCGGCGCCGTGGTCGCGCTGCCGCTGGTGCTGCCGCCGTCGGTGATCGGCTTCTACCTGCTGGTCGCCCTCGGCCCGCACGGCCCGGTCGGCCAGCTGACCCAGGCGCTGGGCCTGGGCACGCTGCCGTTTACTTTCTGGGGCCTGGTCGTCGCCTCGGTGATCTATTCGCTGCCGTTCATGGTCCAGCCGCTGCAAACGGCCTTCGAAGCCATCGGCGAGCGGCCGCTGGAAGTCGCCGCCACCTTGCGCGCCTCGCCCCTCGATACCTTCTTCACGGTCGCCGTGCCGCTGGCCCTGCCCGGCTTCGTCACCGCCGGCATCCTGACCTTCGCCCACACCGTCGGCGAATTCGGCGTGGTGCTGATGATCGGCGGCAACATCCCGGGCGTCAGCCGGGTCGCCTCGGTGCAGATCTACGATTACGTCGAAGCCATGGAATACGCCAACGCCCATAGCCTGGCCGCCGTGCTGCTGGTCTTCTCCTTCCTGGTGCTGCTGACCATGTACGTCTGGCGCCCCGGCGTCCGCACGGGAGCCTGAGATGGCCGATATCGAAACCCGTTTCCGCCTCGACTGGCCGGGCTTCGCCCTCGACGTCGACCTGACCCTGCCCGGGCGCGGCGTCACCGCGCTGTTCGGCCCCTCCGGCTCGGGCAAGACGACGCTGCTGCGCTGCATCGCCGGCCTCGAACGGGCGCCGCACGGCCGCGTCGCGTTCAACGGGCAGGTCTGGCAGGACGACGCCAGCTGGCTGCCGACCCACCGCCGGCCGCTCGGCTACGTGTTCCAGGAAGCCAGCCTGTTTCCCCACCTCGACGTGCTCGGCAACCTGCGCTACGGCCTGAAGCGCAGCGGCGCACGGCCGGCCGGGCTGGAGCAGGCCATCGAGCTGCTCGGCATCGGCCACCTGCTCAAGCGCCGGCCGGACACGCTGTCGGGCGGCGAGCGCCAGCGCGTCGGCATTGCCCGCGCACTCGCCGTCGGCCCGGAAATCCTGCTGATGGACGAGCCGCTGGCGGCGCTCGACCTGAAGCGCAAGCAGGAAATCCTGCCCTACCTCGAACGCCTGCACGACGAACTCGACATCCCGGTGCTCTACGTCAGTCACGCACCGGACGAAGTCGCCCGCCTGGCCGACCACATCGTGGTCCTCGACAGCGGCCGCGTCGTCGCCGCCGGCCCGCTCGGCGAGACACTGGCCCGCCTCGACCTGCCGATCCGCCTCGGCGAGGATGCGAGTGTCGTGCTCGAAGCCACGGTCGGCATGATCGACACCGAATGGCATCTGGCCCGCGTCGATTTCGCCGGCGGCGGCCTGTGGACCCGCGACCGCGGCCTGCCGGCCGGTCGCCGCGTGCGCGTGCGCGTGCTGGCCCGCGACGTCAGCCTGGCCATCGCCGAGCCGGGGCCGAGCA
>DASUZG010000300.1:0-2660 GCA_036376995.1 Azonexus sp.
CCGTTCCAGACGATGGTGCCGGCGTTGGCGATGATCTCGGCGAGCTTGACGGCCGACTTGGGGCCGATGTCGAGGATGCGGTCATGGACGGCGACGTCGTCGACCGAGATCTTGTTGGCGCGGGCCAGGGCCGAGACTTCGTCGGCGACGACGACGTCGGTCGGCAGCGGCACTTCGGCGCCGCGTTCCTTCATCATGTCCATGATGGCGTGCGCTTCCTTGACCAGGTCGGCTTCGGCCAGCGAGTCGCCGATGCGCTTGCCGGAGGCGAGCAGGAAGGTGTTGGCGATGCCGCCGCCGACGATCAGCTGGTCGACCTTGCCGGCCAGCGACTTGAGGATGGTCAGCTTCGACGACACTTTCGAGCCGCCGACGATGGCCACCAGCGGGCGCTTCGGCGCGTGCAGGGCCTTCGACAGGGCGTCGATCTCGGCGCCCATCAGCGTGCCGGCGCAGGCCACCGGGGCGTACTTGGCGATGCCGTGGGTGGTGGCTTCGGCGCGGTGGGCGGTGCCGAAGGCGTCATTGACGTAGATGTCGCACAGCTGGGCCATCTTCTGCGCCAGTTCGTCGTTGTTCTTCTTCTCGCCCTTGTTGACGCGGCAGTTTTCCAGCAGCACGACTTCGCCCGGCTTCACCTCGAAGCCGCCATCGACCCAGTTCTGGATCAGGCGGACCGGCACGTGCAGCAGCTGGCCGAGGCGCACGGCGACCGGCATCAGGCTGTCCTCGTGGTTCAGCTCGCCTTCGGTGGGGCGGCCGAGGTGGGAGGTGACCATCACCGCCGCACCCTTTTCCAGGCAGTACTTGATCGACGGCAGCGAGGCACGGATGCGGGTGTCCTCGGTGATGTTGCCGGCTTCGTCCTGCGGCACGTTCAAGTCGGCGCGGATGAACACGCGCTTGCCGGAGACATCGAGGTCGGTGAGTTTGATGACGTTCATGGTTCCCTCCTGAGGATCGGTTAATGGTTGGATTCTTGCGTCCAGCGTTGTGACCAGTGGTCGGCCACTTCGAGCATGCGGTTGGCGAAGCCCCACTCGTTGTCGAACCAGACGAACAGGTTGACCAGGTGGGTGCCGGCGGTCCGCGTCTGGCTGCCATCGACGATGGCCGAATGCGGGTCGTGGTTGAAATCGATCGAGGCGTGCGCCTCGGCGGAATAGGCCAGGCGCTTCTTCAGCGGCCCGGCGGCGGCTTCGGCCAGCAGCGCGTTGAGGCTGTGGGCGGAGACCGGGCGGGTGGTGGCGATGGTCAGGTCGATGGCCGAGACGTTCAGTGTCGGCACGCGCACGGCCTTGGCCTGGACGCGCCCGGTGAGTTGCGGCAGCAGGCGCTCGACGCCGCGGGCGAGGCCGGTGGAGACCGGGATGATCGACTGCATCGCCGAGCGCGTGCGGCGCAGGTCGTCGTGGTGGTAGCCGTCGATCAAGGGCTGGTCGTTCATCGCCGAATGCAGCGTGGACAGCAGCGCCTGCTCGATGCCGACCTCGCGGTCGAGCAGGGCGAGCAGCGGAACCACGGCATTGGTCGTGCACGAGGCGGCGGACACCAGGCGCTCGTCACCGTTCAGCGTCTGCTCGTTGATGCCGGCGACGATGGTGGCATCGACATCCTCGCCGCTGTGCCCGGGGTGCGACAGCAGCAGGCGCGGGCAGCCGGCGTCGAGAAAGCGCTGCAATTCGCCGCGCCGGCCGTAGGCCCCGGAGCATTCGACCAGCAGGTCGATGCCGGCCGCCTGCCAGTCGACGGCTTCCGGTTCGCGGGCATGGCTGACGGCAAGGGGCCGCCCGTCGAGCAGCAACTGCCCTTCGCCGAGTGCGACGGTGCCGGGAAAGCGGCCGTGCGTCGAGTCGAAGCGGGTCAGGTAGACCATGCTTTCCAGGTTGGCCGGCTCATTGATGGCGACCACCTGCAGGCGGTGGGCCAGCGGCGTCTCCGTCAGTGCCCGCAAGAAACAGCGACCGATCCGGCCGTAGCCGTTGATGGCAAGACGAAAGGGGGGGCGGGAGTCGGGCACGGCGGCCAAGCGGAGGTGAAGAATCCCGGCATTTTACCGCGTTGGCGCGCGAAATCCGCGCACCGCCGCGCTTCGGACGACATCGCGGCGGCAAGAATTGCCGATCGCCGGCTGTCGCACCCCGGGGACGGGGCCAAGACGGCAGCGAAAAGCCGGTTCTGGCCATTGGTACGCATATTGCGTGTCATCCCGCATCGTTTTTGCGGGAGAGCAGGATGAGAATCGACGGAGATTATTCCGGGAGCACGGCCAGCGCCGGGCGGGTCGGCCAGGGCGTGGATGCCGGGGACTTTGCCGCCGCCATGGCGCGGGCGACGGAAAGCGGCGAGCCGGCTGCGGCGGAAAGCCAAAAGCGGCCGCCGACGGCGGAGGAGCGGGCGGCGACGATTCGCCAGGCGAATACGGCGCTGGCCAAGGAGCTGCAGGAGTATCTGGACAAGCCGCTGGCGGTGAAGCTGCGCGAGGCGGTGCTGAAGGAAATGGGCCTGACCGAAGAGGAACTGGCGGCGATGCCGCCCGCCGAGCGCCAGGCGGCCGAAGCGGAAATCAGCGAGCGGATCCGTGAGCGCCTGTTGGGGCGCAAGGAGGAAGGGCAGCAGCAGGCGATGGATGAACCGTTGCCGTCGGGCGATCAGCCGCT
>DASUZG010000301.1:0-7486 GCA_036376995.1 Azonexus sp.
TCGGTCGGCTTGTCGCCCACCGACAGCACGATTTCCACCTGCGGGTACTGCTGCTGGAAGTCGATCAGCGCCGGCGTCAGCTGGGCATCGGCAAAGGACCCCGAGGTAGTCACCCGCAGTACGCCGGCCGGCTCACGGCTGCGCTCGGCGGCGATGAAGCGCGCCTCTTCCGCCAAGTCGAGCATCTGCCGGCAGGCGGGTAGCGCCGCCAGGCCGGCATCGGTCAGGCTGACCTTGCGGGTGGTCCGATGCAGCAGGCGGGCATCGAACCAGTCCTCCACCGCGGCGAGGTAGCGGCTGACCATGGCCGCCGACATTTCCAGATGCTCGGCCGTCTGGGTCAGGCTCCCCCGGGCGGCGACTTCGACAAAGACACGTACGGCGGTGAGACGATCCATTTCATCGATTAACGCAATAAACAATCAACTGTTTCTAACTTTATCAACCATCCTGCAAAACATAAAGTTCGCTGCGTACTGCTTGCCGCCCCTTTTACGGAGACCACCATGACCACCCCACGCAAATTTTCCCGCCTCCTCCTCCCCGCCCTGATGACGCTGGGCGTTGTGGCATCGACCGGCGCCAGCGCCGGGCCGGCCGCACCGTTGACCGTCAGGACCTATAACGCCGACGGCAACAGCTTTCACGTCAATGCCGTCGTGGTCAGCGGCAAGAGCGAAGCCATCGTCATCGACAGCGGCTTCACCCGCGCCGATGCGCTGCGTGTTGCCGCCAATGTGCTCGATAGCGGCAAGACCCTGAAAGCCATCTTCATCAGCAACGCCGACCCCGATTTCTACTTCGGCGCCGAAGTGCTCAAGGGCCTCTTCCCGCAGGCCCCGGTGCTGACCACTCCGGCCGTGCGCGAAAGAATCGAGGCCAAGCTGGCCGGCAAGGTCGCCTTCTGGGGGCCGAAAATGGGAGCCAACGCGCCGCGCCAGCCGATCGTGCCCGACCTGCTGCAAGGCACCACGCTGAGCGTCGATGGCGAGACCATCGAAATTCGCGGCACCGGCGGCGAACTGGCTCACCGCCCCTATGTGTGGATTCCGTCGATCAAGACCATCGCCGGCAACATCGCCATTTTCGGCAACCTGCACGTGTGGACCGCCGACACCCGGAAGCCGAGCGAACGCCGGGCCTGGTTGGCCCAGCTCGATGAAATCGAAGCTCTCGAGCCCGTCACCGTCGTGCCCGGCCACATGGCCCCCGGCACGCCGCTGGACGCCGGCACCATCCGCTATACCCGCGACTACCTGCGCCGTTTCGACCGCGAAGCCGGCCAGGCCGGGAATGCGGCCGAACTGATCGAGGCGATGCAGAAGGCCTACCCGCGAGCCGGCCTGAGCATCGCGCTGGATATCGGGGCCAAGGTCAACAAGGGCGAAATGCAGTGGTAATCCACTGAACCCACTCCCGCCCCGCCCCCAGGATGGGCGTGGCGGGAAACCGAAAAGGCTGTGCCAGCATCCAAGCGCCATTCAACCGGAACCCAGACCATGACCTTCCTGCCTTACATCTACGACCCGCTCTGCGGCTGGTGCTACGGCGCCGCCCCGCTGCTCAAGGCGGCCCGCCAGGTTCTCGCCGTCCGGGCGCACGGCGGCGGCATGATGACCGGCGCCAACCGCCAGCGGGTCACGCCGCAATTGCGCGCCTACGTCCAGCCGCACGATGCGCGGATCGCCCAACTGACCGGCCAGCCTTTCGGCCCTGCCTATAACGACGGACTGCTGCACGACACCGACGCCGTGCTCGACTCCGAACCGCCCACTGCGGCCGTGCTGGCGGCCGAAGCCATTGCCGGACGAGGGCTGGACATGCTGGCGCAATTGCAGATGGCTCACTACCTCGACGGGCGCCGGATCGCCGAACGCAGCACGTTGATCGAAGTCGCCGCCGAACTCGGCCTCGATGCCGGCGCCTTCGCGGTGGCGCTGGATAACCAGCAGGGCGCCGCGGTACAAGGCCATATCCAGGCAACCCGCCGCTTGATGGCGGAAGTCGGCGCCCGCGGCTTTCCCAGCTTTGTGCTCAATACCGACGGCGTGTTGCGCAGCATCGACATTGCCGGCTACCTCGGTAACCCGCAGGCCTTCCAGGAGTACTTGCACAACCAAGTCAGCCGCTCAACCGGCAGCACTGAAAAACCGTCTTGCGATTACGACGGCTGTGCCAGCTGAACTGGATCGCCAGGATTTTCAAGACCCTGGAAACAAAAATAGCCGGCATTCGGCCGGCTATCTTTTGCTTTCACTCCGCGCCTGTTGGCGGGCAGTGAAATGAATTTGGTTGCGGGGGCAGGACTTGAACCTGCGACCTTCGGGTTATGAGCCCGACGAGCTGCCAACTGCTCCACCCCGCGTCAGTGAGTCGAATATTATCGTGCGCCGCCCTGTTGCCGTCAAGGTTTTTCGCGCTTCAGGCGGCCTGCAGCACCCGACTGGCCGGGAAACGGGCGGCGAAACGGCTGCCTTCGCCGAGTTTGCTGGTGATTTCGAGCTGCGCCTGGTGACGGTTCAGCGAATGCTTGACGATGGCCAGGCCAAGCCCGGTGCCGCCGGCATCGCGCGAGCGGCCGCGGTCGACGCGATAGAAGCGCTCGGTCAGCCGCGGGATGTGCTTGGCCTCGATGCCGATGCCGGTATCGTGGACGGCGAATTCCGCCCCCTGCGGCGACGTCTTCCACGACAACGTGACGGTACCGCCGGCCGGCGTGTAACGCACGGCGTTGGCCACTAGGTTGCCGAAGGCGCTGACCAACTCCGGCTCGCAGCCGCACAGGTCGCCCTCGCCCGTGTTCTCGACGACGATGCTGTGGCGGCCGTTGGACAGCGCCTCGGCATCGCGCCGCAGCTTGTCGAGCAGGCCGGCCATGTCCACCGGGTCGTTCTCCGGCGGCGGCGCCGATTCGATCGAGGACAGCGTCAGCAGGTCCTGGACAATGGACTGCATGCGCTGCGACTGCTCGGTCATCATCGCCAGGTAACGGTCCTGCTCGGCCGGATCGAGCTCGATTTCCTGCAGGGTTTCGAGAAAGCCGGCGAGTACGGTCAGCGGCGTGCGCAGCTCGTGCGAGACGTTGGCGACGAAATCGCGGCGCATGCGGTCGAGGCGGTCGGTCTGCGTGACGTCCTTGATCTGCATGAGGCGGCGGTTGCCGGCATAGGAAATGACGTGCACCGAGAACACCCGGTCTTCGCTGCGCTCGGTGCGCAGGGTCAGCGGCCGCGAGAAATCCTCGCCGTCGAGATAGGCGCCGAATTCCGGCTGGCGCACCAGGTTGACCACCGGCTGGCCGCGGTCGGTGCGCAGCAGAAGTCCCAACTGGGCTTCGGCCGTGGTGTTGCAGAAGACGATCTGGTTGTGCTGGTCGAGCAGCACCACGCCGTCGGTCAGCGCCTGCACGGCGGCGATGATGCGCGAGATTTCCTCGTCGCGCTCGGCGATCTGGCTGCGCAACTCCTTCTCGTGGCGGTACAGGCGGCCGAAGATGCCGTCCCACGCCCCCTCGCCTTCCAGGCTGCTGTCGACCACCGGCTGCCGCGACCATTTGTCGAGACGGGCGAAATTGCGGAAATGGAACAGCATCTGCAGCCCAAGGCCGGCGCAGAACACCGTCCAGCCCAGCCACGGGACGACGAACTGGCCGACCGGCACGGCGATCAGCGCGGCGACCAGGGCCGTCACCAGCGAGCGGGAGACTTCCTCGGACACGCCGCTCAGGCTCCGCGGAAGCGGTAGCCGGTGCCGCGCACCGTTTCAACCCGCTCGTGATGGCCGCTGGTTTCCAGCGCGGCACGCAGGCGGCGGATATGCACATCGACCGTGCGCTCCTCGATGAAGACGTGGTCGCCCCACACTTCGTCGAGCAGCTGGGCGCGGGTGTAGACGCGCTCTGCGTGGGTCATGAAGAAGAACAGCAGGCGGAACTCGGTCGGCCCCAGCTCGATCGGCTGGCCGGCGGCGAGCACCCGGTGGGTGGCCGGATTGAGCGTCAGGTCGCCGATCTCGACCGCCTCGCCGGCCAGGTGCGGGGCGCGGCGGCGCAGTACGGCACGGACGCGGGCGACCAGCTCCTTCGGCGAGAACGGCTTGGTCACATAGTCGTCGGCCCCGGCTTCCAGACCCTGGACCTTGTCTTCCTCGTGCACGCGGGCGGTCAGCATGATGATCGGCAGCTCGCGGGTGCGCTCGTCGGCGCGGACCTTCTTGGCCAGCGCGACGCCCGACTGGCCGGGCAGCATCCAGTCGAGCACGACCAGGTCGGGCAAGGCGGCGCGGATCGCCGATTCGGCCTCTTCGGCGCTGGCGGCACGGACGACGAGGAAGCCGGCGTGCTTGAGGTTGACCGCCACCAGTTCCTGAATGGCCGGTTCGTCCTCGACCACCAGAATGGTCGGCGTCACTTGGCCGCCTCCTTGATATGGCGGATGTCGCGCCCTTCGACGATGTAGATCACCTGCTCGGAGACGTTCTTCGCGTGGTCGCCGATGCGCTCGATGGCGCGGGCGATGCTGATGATGTCGATCGAGGTGGTGATGGTGCGCGGGTCTTCCATCATGTGCGTGATCAGCTGGCGGATGATCGCCTTGAATTCGACGTCGACGTCCGAGTCGAGACGGATCACCGCCCCGGCCTGCTCGGTGTCGAGCCGGGCGAAGGCGTCGAGCGCCTGGCGCACCAGATTCAGCGCGGCTTCGGCCAGGTGGCGGATGCCGACACCGTGCTGCACGGGCAGGTGGCCGTTCTCGTAAATGCGGCGCACGCCCTTGGCGATTTTCTTGGCTTCGTCGCCGGCCCGTTCGAGATCGGTGACGATCTTGCTGATGCCGAGCACCAGGCGCAGGTCGGAAGCAGTCGGCTGGCGCTTGGCGATGATGTGCGCGCAGTCGTCGTCGATGGCCTTCTCCAGCTCGTTGATGCGGCGGTCGGTATCGACGATGGCCTTGACGCCGGCCACATCGCCGTTGCTGTAGGCTTCGATGGCAGCCGAGACCTGGGTCTCGACCAGGCCGCCCATCTGCAGCACATGGGTACGCAGGCGGGAAAGTTCTTCGTCGAACTGGCTCGATACGTGTTGCGATTCCGGCATTTTTCCTTCTCCTTAGCCCATGCGGCCGGTGATGTAGTCTTCGGTGCGCTTGTCGTTCGGCTTGATGAAAATCTCGTCGGTCTTGCCGAACTCGATCATCTCGCCGAGGTACATGTAGGCGGTGTAGTCGGAAACGCGCGCCGCCTGCTGCATGTTGTGGGTGACGATCAGGATCGTGACGCGCTTCTTCAGCTCATGCACCAGCTCCTCGATGGCGCCGGTGGCGATCGGGTCGAGTGCCGAGGTCGGCTCGTCGAACAGCAGCAGCTCGGGGTCGGTCGCCAGCGCGCGGGCGATGCACAGGCGCTGCTGCTGGCCGCCGGAGAGGTTGGGCGCGAGATCCTGCAGACGGTCCTTCACTTCGTCCCAGATGGCGGCGCCGCGCAGGGCGTGTTCGACCTTGTCGTCGAGCACGCGCTTGTTGTTCTCGCCGCGCACGCGCAGGCCGTAGGCGACGTTCTCGAAAATGGTCTTGGGGAACGGGTTCGGCTTCTGGAAGACCATGCCGATGCGCATCCGCACTTCGATCGGATCGACGTCTGGCGACAGCAGGTTGGTGTTGTCCGGGAAGAAGCGGATTTCGCCCTCGTAGCGGTTGCCCGGGTAGAGGTCGTGCATGCGGTTGAAGCTGCGCAGGTAGGTCGACTTGCCGCAGCCCGAGGGGCCGATCAGCGCGGTCACCTTCTTGTCGTAGATCGGCATGTTGATGTTCTTGAGCGCCCGGGCTTCGCCATAGAAGAAGTTCAGGTTGCGGGCCTCGGCCTTCAGCGCGGGATGGTCATGGATTTGCATGGACTGCTCCAATTCGGGAATTCGTTCGGTTACCACTTGATGTTCTTGCGCATGCGGTAGCGCAGCCAGATGGCCAGGCCGTTCATCGACAGCACCATGCCCATCAGCACGAAACCGGCGGCCGCGGCATTGACTTCGAAGGCCGGGTCGGGGCGCGAGGTCCAGTTGAAGATCTGGATCGGCATCACCGTGAAGGGCGACATCACCCACTCGAACAGGCCGGCCGTGGCGCCCTCGGCACCGGTAGCGACGAACGGCACCGGCGGCAGGAAGGCGATGAAGGTCAGCGCGCCGATGGTGATGATCGGTGCCGTCTCGCCGATGGCGCGGGCCAGGCCGATGATGACGCCGGTCAGGATGCCGGGCATGGCGTAGGGAATGATGTGGTAGCGGCAGGTCTGCCAGCGGGTGGCGCCGACCGCCATCGAGCCTTCGCGGATCATCGCCGGGATGGCGCGGATGGCCTCGCGGGTGGCGACGATGACGATGGGCAGGATCAGCAGCGCCAGCGTCAGGCCGGCCGCCAGGATGCTCTGGCCGAGGCCGAAGGCATAGACGAAGATGCCCAGCGACAGGAGGCCATAGACGATGGACGGGACGGCCGCCAGGTTGGTGATGTTGATCTCGATGATGTCGGTCACCCAGTTGCGCTTGGCGTACTCCTCCAGGTAGATGCCGGCGGCAACGCCGAGCGGCACGGCGGCGACGGCGGTGACCAGCATCACCAGCAGCGAACCGACCCAGGCCGACAGGATGCCGGACTGCGCCGCCCGGCGCGAGGCGAACTGGGTGAAGAAGTCGAGGTTCAGGCGCGCCAGGCCACGCACCAGCATGTCGCCGACGAGCAGGAAGATGATCAGCAGGCCGAGCGCCAGGCAGATGACGCCGAGCGCCTGGAAGACCGTGTCCTTGAGCTTGCCGCGGGCGATCAGCACGCGGATCTGTTCGGTAGTCATGGGATTCATT
This sequence comes from Azonexus sp., assembly GCA_036376995.1. Lineage (GTDB taxonomy): Bacteria > Pseudomonadota > Gammaproteobacteria > Burkholderiales > Rhodocyclaceae > Azonexus. Next base: position 6,854 of record DASUZG010000301.1, read on the forward strand.
TAGTAAGCCTCACGGAAGCGACGGCGCAGCCACTGGCCGAGGATATTGAACAGCAGTGTGATCAGCAGCAGCGTCAGGCCGGCGGCGAAGATGGTCTGGTAGCCGATCGAGCCGTGCGGCAGGTCGCCCAGGGCCACCTGCACGATGTAGGAGGTGATGGTGGCGGCCGGCTCCATCGGATTCCAGGTCAGGTTCGGCTGCATGCCGGCGGCCACGGCCAGGATCATCGTCTCGCCGACGGCGCGCGAGATGCCCAGGATGTAGGAGGCGGCCAGGCCGGAGACGGCGGCCGGCACGACGACATGGATGGCGGTGTGCAGCTTGGTCGCGCCCATCGCGTAGGAGCCTTCGCGCATGCTCATCGGCACGGCGCGCATGGCGTCCTCGGAGAGCGAGGCGATGTAGGGGACGATCATGATGCCCATCACCAGGCCGGCGGAGAGCAGCGAGAAGCCGGGCAGTTCCGGCAGCACCTTCTGCAGCAGCGGGGTGACGATCAAGAGGGCGAAATAGCCGAAGACGATGGTCGGGATGCCGCCGAGCAGCTCGAGGATCGGCTTGGCGATTTCGCGCACCTTGCCGTTGGAGAATTCGGAAAGGTAGATGGCGATCACGGTTCCCATCGGCACGGCG
>DASUZG010000302.1:0-2237 GCA_036376995.1 Azonexus sp.
TGGCACCCCACAGCGCGGCGATCGAGTCGCCGATCGAGATGCCGGTGCGCACCGGCGGCCGGTCGGCAAAGCCGGTGATGTAGCGCAGCCCGCCCATCGACTCGCCGACCGCACCGAACCCCGGCTGCTCCTTGTACGGCCCGCTCTGGCCGAAACCCGAGAGGCGGACCATGACCAGGCCCGGATTGTCGGCCTGCAGCGTTTCCCAGCCCAGGCCGAGCTTTTCCAGCACGCCCGGGCGGAAGTTCTCGACCACGATGTCGGCCTCAGCAATAAGCTTGCGGACGAAGGCCCGGCCTTCCGGATGCTTGAGGTTGGCCGTCACCGACTTCTTGTTGCGCGCCTGCACGTACCACCATAGCGACGTCCCGGCGTAGACCTTGCGCCAGTTGCGCAGCGGGTCGCCGCCATCGGGCGCTTCGACCTTGATCACCTCGGCACCGAACTCGGCCATGATCCGGGTGCAGAACGGGCCGGCGATTAGTGTGCCGAGTTCGACGACCTTCAGGCCGGCCAGGGGTTGTTGCGCTTGGCTCATGCGGGCTCCCAGTGTTCGATCGGCAATTTGTCACCCCACAGACGGCCGACCGTCACCCCGACCTGGGCCGGCGCGCCGCTGCTGGCCACCGCCAGCCGCCCCTGGCCGCCGCCGAGCAGGCCGGCCGCGGCCAGCCGGCGTTCGAGCTGGCGGGCCACGGCTTCGCCGGTATCGAGCAGCGTGACGCCGGCCGGCAGGCGGCGGGCGATCATGCCGGCGACCCACGGGTAATGCGTGCAGCCGAGCACCACGACATCGGCGCCGGCGGCGGCCAGCGGCGCCACGTAGGCATCGAGCAGGCGCTCGATCTCCGGGCTGTCCGGGCCATGCGCCTCGATTGCCTCGGCCAGCCCCGGGCAGGCCTGGGCGAGGACCCGGTGCTGGTTGGCATGGTCGCCGACCAGGCGCTGGAAACGCTCGCTGTGCAAGGTACGCGTCGTGGCCAGCACGCCGATCACGCCGGAACGCGTCAGCGCCGCGGCCGGCTTGACGCCCGGCTCGAGGGCGACGACCGGCAGCACGCTGGCGGCGCGGATGCTCTCGGCCGCTGCCGCCGTCGCCGTGTTGCAGGCGATGACCAGTGCCTTGGCACCGCGCCGGGCCAGCGCCGCGGCGATCAGCACGCCGCGTTCGCGGATGAAGGTTTCCGGCCGGTCGCCGTAGGGCAGGAAGCGGGTGTCGGCGAAATAGAAGAAATCTTCCTGCGGCAGGCGCTGGCGCAGCGCACGCAGGACCGTCAGGCCGCCGAGGCCGGAATCAAAGACGGCAATGGGATGAGGGCTGAGCGAGGCGTGCACGGAGGATCGGGCCAAGGTTCTGGGCGGCGGCCAGCGCCGGTGCGGCATTATCGCATTGCCGGCACAAGCGGCCAAAAAACCCGGCGGCAAAAGCGGCAAAGCCTCCGGATGGAGGCTTTGACTGGCGGCCGGGCAGTACCGGTCACATGCGCGCGATCATCGCCTCGCCGAAGCCGGAGCAGGACAGTTCGTCGGCCCCGTCCATCAGGCGGGCGAAATCGTAGGTCACCTGCTTGTCGCCGATCGCCGCTTCCATCGCCTTGATGACCAGGTTGGCGGCTTCCACCCAGCCGAGATGGCGCAGCATCATTTCCGCCGACAGGATCAGCGAGCCCGGATTGACCTTGTCCAGCCCGGCATACTTCGGCGCCGTGCCGTGGGTCGCCTCGAAGCAGGCGTATTTGTCCGAAATGTTGGCCCCCGGCGCGATGCCGATGCCGCCGACCTGGGCGGCCAGGGCATCGGAAATGTAGTCGCCGTTCAGGTTGGTGGTGGCGATCACATCGTATTCGGCCGGCCGCAGCAGGATCTGCTGCAGGAAGGCGTCGGCGATCGAGTCCTTGATCACGATCTCGCGCCCGCTGGTCGGATTCTTCACCTTGCACCACGGGCCGCCGTCGATCGGCTCGGCACCGAACTCGTCCTGCGCCAGCTTGTAGGCCGTGTCGCGGAACAGGCCTTCGGTGAATTTCATGATGTTGCCCTTGTGCACGATGGTCACCGACTTGCGGTCGTTGTCGATGGCATACCTGATCGCGGCGCGCACCAGGCGCTGCGTGCCTTCGACCGACACCGGCTTGATGCCGATGCCTGATGTTTCCGGGAAGCGGATCTTGCGCACGCCCATCTCCTGCTGCAGGAAGTCGATGACCTTCCGGCAGGCCTCGGTATTGGCCGCCCAT
>DASUZG010000303.1:0-2737 GCA_036376995.1 Azonexus sp.
CCCTTCGTCACCGCCGAAATCCTGCAGGAAGCCCTGCGCCTGCAATCGGCTGCGGCGCTTAGCCACTATCTCGACGAAATCCATGAACTGGGCGCCGAGCTGCCGCTGTCCGACCTGCTGGTCAAGACCACGCCGGAGCTCGACGCGCTGGCCGGCCACTCGACCGACCATTCGCCGCAACGCGCCGACGAGCCGTATCGCCGCGCCCTGTCCGGCATCTACGCCCGCCTCGCCGCGACGGCCCGGGCACTCGATCATTTCGAGCCGGTCCGCCACGAGATCGGCCATGCCGAACCCTACGAGACGCCGGATGCGCTGCGCGCCGAACTCAAGGTGCTGGCCACCTCGCTGAAGCAGAACGGCAGTGCCCGCCTGGCCGGCGGCCGCCTGCGCCGCCTGTTGCGCGCCGTGCAGGTGTTCGGCTTCCATCTGGCACCGATCGACCTGCGCCAGAACTCGGAAGTCCATGCGCGCAGCGTCGCCGAACTGCTGGCCGGCGCCGGCCGCTGCCCGAATTACGAGGCGCTGCCGGAGGCCGAGCGGATCAAGCTGCTGGTCGCCGAAATCGCCACGCCGCGCCCCTTGTATTCGCCCTACCTCGACTATTCCGAGGAAACCCGCGGCGAGCTGGCGATCTTCTTCGCCGCCCGCGAACTGCGCCAGCGCTACGGCGCCGCCGCGTTGCCCAACTGCATCATCTCGAAGACCGACGGCGTCTCCGACCTGCTCGAACTGGCCCTGCTGCTCAAGGAAGCCGGCCTGCTGCTGCCGGGCGCCACACCTCGCCTTGACGTCAACATCATCCCGCTGTTCGAAACCATCGAGGACTTGCAGAAGAGCGCCGCGACGATGGACGGCCTGTTCGCCCTGCCCGCCTACCGCCAGCTGATCGCCGGCCGCCGCGACGAGCAGGAAGTCATGCTCGGCTATTCCGACAGCAACAAGGACGGCGGTTTCCTGACCTCGGGCTGGGAGCTGTACAAGGCCGAAATCGAACTGGCCGCCGTCTTCCGCAGCAACGGCGTGCGCCTGCGCCTGTTCCACGGCCGCGGCGGCTCGGTCGGCCGCGGCGGCGGCCCGTCCTATCACGCCATCCTGGCCCAGCCGGCCGGCGCCGTGTCCGGCCAGATCCGCCTGACCGAACAGGGCGAAGTGATCTCGACCAAGTACGGCAACCCGGACACCGGCCGGCGCAACCTCGAAGTGCTGCTGGCAGCGACGCTGGAAGCCAGCCTGACCGACCACGAGAACAAGGTCGAGCCGGCCGAACAGTTCCATGCCGTGATGGACGAGCTGTCGGCCCGCGCTTTCAACGCTTACCGCGGGCTGGTCTACGAGACGCCGGGCTTCACCACCTATTTCCGCCAGTCCACCGTGGTCTCCGAAATCGCCACGCTGAACATCGGTAGCCGACCGGCTTCGCGCAAGCCGTCCGAACGCATCGAAGACCTGCGCGCCATTCCCTGGGTCTTCTCGTGGGCGCAATGCCGGCTGATGCTGCCTGGCTGGTACGGTTTCGGCTCGGCCGTCGCCGGCTACCTGCAGGCCAACCCGGACGGCCTCGCGACGCTGCGCCGGATGGTCAAGTCCTGGCCGTTCTTCAGGAGCCTGTTGTCGAACATGGACATGGTGCTGGCCAAGTCAGACCTCGCCATCGCCTCGCGCTACGCCGAACTGGTCAGCGACGCCGAGTTGCGCGAACGCATCTTCAGCCAGATCAAGGCCGAATGGGCGCTGACCCGCCAGCATCTGCTGAGCATCCTCGAACAGGACGACTTCCTCGCCGACAATCCGATGCTCAAGCGTTCGCTGCAACTGCGCTCGCCCTACATGGACCCGCTCAACCACCTGCAAGTCGAACTGCTCAAGCGCCACCGCGCCGGCGAAACCGACGAGCGCGTGGCCCGCGGCATCCACCTGGCGATCAACGGCATCGCCTCGGGCTTGCGCAACAGCGGTTAGAATCGGCGCCTTTCGCCTCTCCGATCAGGACCATGCCCAATCCCATCAAGCGCACTGTCTTCTTCATCTCCGACGGCACCGGCCTGACCGCCGAGGCCCTCGGCCACAGCCTGCTGACACAGTTCGAGGATGTCGAGTTCAAGCAGATCCGCATCCCCTTTCTCGACAGCATAGAACTGGCGCAGGATGCGGTCGCCCGCATCAATGCCCAGGGCGAAGCGGATGGCATGCGGCCGATCGTGTTCACGACGCTGGTCAACCAGGCGCTGGCGGCCATCGTCCATCAGGCCGACGCCTTCTGCCTGTCTTATTTTGAAACTTTCCTGGCGCCGCTCGAAGCCGAGCTCGGCATCAAGTCGAGCCATACCGTCGGCCGTTCGCACGGCACCGCCGACAGTTCGGACTACAAGAAGCGGATCGAGTCGATCAACTACACGCTTGCCCACGACGACGGCATCACCGACCGCGACCTCGAGGAAGCCGACGTGATCCTGGTTGCCGTGTCGCGCTGCGGCAAGACGCCCACGTCGCTGTACCTGGCCATGCAGTTCGGCCTGAAGGCGGCCAATTTCCCGCTGATTCCGGAAGACTTCGATCGCGGCCGCCTGCCCGGCACGCTGGAGAAGCACCGCGCCAAGCTGTTCGGCCTGACCATCCAGCCCGACCGCCTGCACCAGATCCGCGAGGAGCGCCGTGCCGGCAGCAAGTACGCATCGCTGCCCAACTGCCGTTTCGAGGTCGCCGAAGCCGAGAAGATGATGCGCCGCGAAGGCAT
>DASUZG010000304.1:0-4528 GCA_036376995.1 Azonexus sp.
TGGGTACAGTCTCTCGTGGTCTTTTCGAGATAGTGGTTCAAGCGCTGCCGTCTCGCCGCCGCCACCCCGGTCGCCAGCGTGGAAGGTGCAGCGGGACGGCCGTAGGCCGCCAGCAATTGCGCCAGGCTGCCGTCCGGCAACGGGGGCAACTGCGACAACAGCAGCGCCAGATTGGCTTGCCGGGCAGGCTCATCCTTCGCCGGGCGGATGCCGTCGCCATCGATCAGCAACAAGCGTCCGGCATGGACGAGGAAGTTGTCGAAATGCAGATCCTCCTGCACCAAGCCGGCCTGGTGCAGTCGTCCGACGAGCCGCACCACGTCCACAACTGACGTGAAATCGCCGTCTTGCACTTGCTGGCCGTCGACTGCGGGCGATGCCGCCAGAAACTCACTCAGAATCACGAACACATTGCCGGCCAGGCGGAAGGTGGCGAGCACGGCCGGCGTTGGCAGGCCGGCATTGGCCAGGGCCTGCAGCCCGGCATATTCGCGTTCCCCATGGCGAATGGCCGCATCCGCGAAAAATATCTTGGCGAAGACGGTTTTCCCATTCCACAAGGCCATTCCGGCCACCCGTTTGCCGGGTAGCAAACGGAACGGCTGCTGGAATTCGAACTGGCTGCCATCGGGCATGGCCAAGGCAAAGGGAGTCGCCAAGCTACGTCCGGCTGCGCGCAGATCGTCGCCGGAGCGCATGGGCAGCGTGCTCATTCCCGCCCCGCGAAAAAAGCCAGCACCTTGGCCAAGACCTTGCGGTCGGCGGCATTCAGGCGCGGCCGCTGCACGTAATCTAGGTAGAAGCGTAGGCGCTGCGGCCGCGACAACTGATACCTGGCCACTTTGTCGAGACAGGCGAGGTCCTTGATCTTGCGGTAGTCGAGAAAGGGCCCCCACCAGCGGCCGCCGGTCGGGCAATCGATCAGGTAGAGCCGCGGCGGTTCGTTGCGGTCGACCAGCAGGTTGCGCCACTTCAGGTCATTGTGGGCGAAGCCGGCGGCATGCATGGCCCGGGTCGCCTGGGCCAGCTGCCGCGAGACGGCGGCCACCCAGCGCCCGTCCTTGAGCCGCGGATCGCCTTCATTGGCCATCTGCGCCAGGTCGGCGGTACCGGCCAGTTCCTCGGTGATCAGCGCCCCGCGCACGAAGCGGCCGCCGTGGCGCTCCTGGCCGTAGGCCACCAGCCGGGCGGTGGGGATACCCCAGGACTGGAAGGCCAGCAGGTTCTCCCACTCCTTCTGCACGCGCGGCGTCAGCAGCCGGCTGCGCAGACCGAACCAGCTGCGCAGCAATCCGCTGCGGTCGCCGACATAATGTTTGACGTAGTAACGGCGCCCTTCGAGCGTAACGCGCAGAACCCTGCTCAGCGGTGACTTGGCGATCAGTTCGCCGTCAAGGGCAAACACCCGCTCGAGGTCGGCAAACGCCTGACCGGCACCGATAGGCAAGGCCGGATCGCACCACCACGTACTCATGCCGCCCCCGCCGCATACTTGCGCCGGTAGCGCGCCAGCAGGCGCTCGCCCTCGCGGGCCAGGTGGCGCAGCAGCGGCGCCTCGTCGCGCAGGATGTCGCGCAGCGGCCGCTCGAAATAACCGCGCAGGAAGCGCAGAAAATCGCGCCGGGTCAGGCCGATCTCCAGGGCCGAGAAATACAGCGCCGCCAGATCCTTGTCGCGCCAGCGGCGCGGTGTCGCTGGCCGGCACTGGGCGCGGTGCAGGTCGATGATGGAGAGGCGCAACGCTTCCGGCGTCGGCACCGGATCGACATGCAGCAGGAAGTGGCAGATGTAGAAATCGCGATGATTGACGCCGGCCCGGTGCATGCGCCCGGCCATCTCGGCGACGCGGTCGATCAGCGCCCGCTTCAGCGCCGGGACCGGCGGCTGCTGCGGCCAGTCGCGGCAGAAGTCTTCGAGGCTGACGGTCGGCGCCAGTTCCTCGGTCACGATGAAGGAATGCTCGCGCGCCGGATTGTAGCCACGCCGGCCGTAGGCGACGGCCCGCATGGTGGCGACGCCAACCTCCTCCAGACGACGGATGGCTTGCCATTCGTTCTGCGCCCCGAGCACCGGCAGGCGCAGCGAACACAGATTCTTGAAAATCTCGCCCCAGCCAATGCCGCGATGGATCTTGACGAAGTAGCCGCGGCCGGCGACTTCGGTACGCAGCGTGCGGCGCCCTTCGAGTTCGCGGAACACCTGGCCTTGCAACCCTTCGACCGCCACGAACGGGTCCTGGCCAGCCCATAGCTCGGCGAACGGGGTTTCGAGCATCAGCGCCGCCATCAGCCGCGCTCCGCCAGGATCAGATCGGCCGCCCGCTCGGCGTTGCTGTAGATGTCGGCCGTCTCGGCAAAAGCGAGCGCATTGGCCTGCCAGCCCTGGCGCTCGTCGTCGCCGCGCAGCATGCGCTGCAGCAACCCATCCATCTGCGCCTGGGCAAAGGGCTCGGGAATCACCAGGCCGCCGTCAGCCTCGGCGATGTAATGGGCGTAGCCGCAGACCGCCGAACACAGCACCGGCAAGCCGGCGACCAGCGCTTCGAGCAGCACCGTGCCGGTATTTTCGTTGTAGGCGGGATGCACCAGCAGATCGGCGCCGAGCAGGAAACGCGGAATATCGCTGCGCCCGGGCAGGATGCTGACCTGCGACTCGACACCGAGCGAACGGGCGAGACGCAGGAAACCGCTCGGCTCGTCCTGGCCGATGGCGATCAGCCGGGTACGCTGGCGCAAGTCGTCGGGCAGATGGGCCAGCGCCAGCAGCGAGCGGTCCAGGCCCTTGGTCTTGAAGCCGGAGCCGACCTGCAGCAGCAATCTATCGTCGGCGCCCAACCCGAACTCGGCGCGAAATTCGGCGCGGATCTGCGGGGCCTGCGGCGGCGCCCTTCGGTCGAGGGCGATGCCCGGTGGCAGCAGGTGGAAGCGCTCTTTCGGCGTACCGTAGTGCTTCTCGAAGAATGGCTGCTGCACTTCGGAAATCATCAGGATCTGCGTCGGGCTCGCAGGCGCGAACACCGCCCGCTCGTAGGCCGAGAAATGGCGATAGCGCCCGGACAGGCGGTAGAACGGGTTGCGCAGGGTCTGCGCCTTTTCCTCGTAGCACGGGTCGGCCGCGAAATAGAGGTCGAGTCCCGGCATCTTGTTGAAGCCGACGACGCGATCGGCCGGCCGCTGCTCCAGGTCCTGCACCACCCAGGCCGTGAATTTCTCGTAGCGGCGGGCATTGGTCAGCGCCTTGACCGGCACCGTGACGACCTCGAAGCCGTAGGGAATCTCGCCATCCCAGCTCAGGGTATAGACCCGCACCGCATGACCGCGCGCCTGACAGGCCAGGGCGATGCGCATGAAGTCGCGCTGCAGGCCACCGAAGGGGAAATATTTATAGAGGCAGAAAGCCAGTTGCATCTAGCAAATATCCTCTACGCACGCGGCACGGGAGCTTTCATCGCCAGCCTTGGCGACAGCGCTGTCAAAACGATCCTGACTGACGGCGGTGTGCATATTCAAGAAACTCGTCAATACGATCACTGCAGAGCAGCGGAGAAATTTTCCGGACTTCCGCCTCCGGCCAGGTCCACCAGGCGCTACGCAGCAACGCCTCTCGTTCGTCCTTCTCGAAACGCCAGCGCACATGCCTGGCCGGATTGCCGGCAACTACCGAATACGGCTCGACATCGCGAGAAACAACCGCATGCGCGGCGACAACCGCGCCATGGCCAACCGTAACGCCCGAGAGGATGGTGCACCCCCATGCCAGCCAAACATCGCTCCCGATGACCACATCGCCTCGCGTACCGCCATAATCGGCGATTTCGCGTGCTTCTTCGACATAAGCGGGGAAGGGAAAGCTGCTGATCCAGTCGGTACGATGCTGCCCCCCGAGGAATATGTGCACGTCCTTTGAAATCGAGCAGTAGGCGCCGATCTCCAACGTGCTTCCCTCTTGCCAGTCATGCACCTGCGGCGAACCGTAGGAACCGATGCCAATCCGGTAATCCGGATAACGTTCGCGAAACTTCTCCTGGCCGCGGTACAGCTTCGGGGAACTTCGCCGCAAACGCTTGGGGAGAAGGCGAGACAGGCGTTTCAACAGTTGCATTCGAAACCTCCGGCTGGCGAAGAGTACTCCACCTCAAGCAAGGACGAATGAAAAACCCGCCGACATGCGGCGGGTTTCGAATTTATGGTGGTGATGGGCAGAAACTGTGGCACGAAAAAATAGTTATGCTAATCAACAGACCATTTCGCGCTGCTTGAGCGCTTGAGCCACAGTCTAACCGAGATTTTGAGCCACAGCCAGGCCGGAAGTAGTTGCCACAGGCAGCATGCTTGATATTTGGTATGGCGCTCCATGACTCTTAAGTAGGAGCATCCGATGGCCTTCAGCTTTTTGCACGAAATAAGGCTCCCACCGGGAGATGGACAGGTTGAAATCTATGCACTCCTTGACCCAGTAGGAGATACGGTTCGATATGTTGGCTATAGCAGCTATGCAGCTCGACGATATGACAACCATAGAAGCCAGG
>DASUZG010000305.1:0-2126 GCA_036376995.1 Azonexus sp.
CGGAAAAGCCGATATCAAACATGGTCGTAGGTAGCTGGTTGCCGGTCGTCACTCACGCCGGCAACGCATGACGGGCGAGTGCCCTCAGCTCTTGGTCTTTTCCTTAACTTCGACGTCGATGGTCTCGCCGACCTTCGGGGTCGGCTGGGGGTCGGCCGGCTTGCTATCAGCCGTAGCCTCCTTCATTCCATCCTTGAAGCCTTTGACAGCACCGCCGAGGTCAGAACCAATATTCCGCAATTTCTTAGTCCCGAAAACTACCAAAACAATGACCAACACGACTACCCAATGAATCCAACTCATGCTGCCCATAACTACCTCCTAGATGCGCTTGAGCATGGGGCCGACCGGGTCCGGTCCGCCCACGATGTGAATGTGCAGGTGCGGCACTTCCTGCTGCCCCACACGACCGTTGTTGATGATGATGCGAAAGCCCTCGGGGCTGCCTTCGGCGACCGCGATCTCGTTGGCCTTGGCCAGCATGCGGCCGAGCACCGGGGCATCCTCGGGCGCCACCGACATCAGCGAGGAGATGTGCTTCTTGGGAATCAGCAGCACATGCACCGGGCGCGCCGGGTTGATGTCGCGAAAAGCCAGCATCTCGTCGTCTTCATAGACTTTCTGGCTCGGGATGCTGCCGGCGGCGATGCGGCAGAACAGGCAGTCGCTCACTTGTTGCCTCGGGCGGCTTTTTCGTCGATGCCGGAAATGCCTTCGCGGCGGCGCATTTCCTGGGACACGTCCTCAATGCTCAAGCCGTAGAAGGCGAGCAGCACCAGCACGTGGTAGATGACGTCGGTCGATTCCCAGACGATGTTCAGCTTCTTGCCATCCTTGGCGGCCATGATCAGTTCGGCGCACTCCTCGCCGATCTTCTTCAGGATCGAATCCGGGCCTTCGGAAAAGAGCTTGGCCGTGTAGGACTTCTCCGGATCGGCATTGCGGCGCGACGCGAGCGTGTCGGAAAGGCGGTGCAGGATGTCGTGCGTGCTCATTTGGCGTAGATTTCCTTAGGGTCTTTCAGAACCGGATCGGCGGGAACCCAACGCTCCCCCTGCAGTTCGTTGAAAAAGCAGCTTTCCCGTCCGGTGTGACAGGCAATGCCGCCCACCTGTTCAATGGTCAGCAGCAGGACGTCGCCGTCGCAATCGGTGCGGATCGTCTTCACTTTCTGGAAGTGGCCCGACTCCTCGCCCTTGCGCCAGAGCCGGCTACGGGAACGCGACCAGTATACCGCGTTGCCGCAGCGCACCGTTTCCTGCAGCGACTCGCGGTTCATGTAGGCGAACATCACCACGCGCCCATTCCCGTCCTGGGCGATTGCCGGAATCATGCCGTCAGCGTCCCACTTGAGCGCTGCCAGCCATGGCAGGGAATTGTCGAGATCGGCCATTACAGGCGCACTTCGATACCGCGGGCAGCCATGTATTCCTTGGCCTGGCGCACCGTGTATTCGCCGAAGTGGAAAATCGAGGCAGCCAGCACCGCATCGGCGCGGCCTTCCCTGACGCCGTCGGCCAGATGCTGCAGGTTGCCGACGCCGCCGGAGGCGATCACCGGAATCTTCACTGCATCGGAGACGCCGCGGGTCAATGCCAGGTCGAAACCGTTCTTGGTGCCGTCGCGGTCCATGCTGGTCAGCAGGATTTCGCCGGCGCCCAGGGCTTCGACTTTTTTCGCCCACTCGATGGCATCGAGGCCGGTATCGTTGCGCCCGCCATGGGTGAACACGTGCCAGCGGCCCGGCGCCACTTGCTTGGCGTCGATGGCGACGACGATGCATTGCGAGCCGACCTTGCTGGAGGCGTCGAAAACGAGATCCGGATTCTGCACCGCGGCGGTATTCATCGACACCTTGTCGGCGCCGGCATTCAATAGCCGGCGGACATCCTCGACCTTGCGCACGCCGCCACCGACGGTCAGCGGAATGAAGACCTGCTCGGCGCAGGCTTCGACGATGTGCAGGATGATGTCGCGCTGGTCGGAAGATGCCGTGATGTCGAGGAAGGTGACTTCGTCGGCGCCCTGCTCGTCGTAGCGGCGGGCGATCTCGATCGGGTCGCCGGCATCGCGCAGGCCGACGAAATTGGTGCCCTTGACGACACGGCCAGCCGTGACGTCAAGAC
>DASUZG010000306.1:0-6012 GCA_036376995.1 Azonexus sp.
CTGCTTTCCCTCCCCGCCCTGCCCAGGCCCGGCGTCCGTGTCGATCTGCCGCTGCTTGCCGGTTCTGCCGATGCGCTGGCGCTCGCCGAACTGGCTGGTCACAGCAAGGGGCGGCTGCTGGCCGTGGTCACCGCCAGCGCCGCCGATGCCCAGCGCCTGCTCGACGAAATACCGTGGTTCGCACCGGGGCTGAAGGTCCGCCTGCTGCCGGACTGGGAAACCCTGCCCTACGACCATTTCTCGCCGCACCAGGACCTCGTCTCCGAGCGTCTGGCGACGTTGTGGGCGGCCCTGCAGGGCGAACTCGACATCCTGCTGGTGCCGGCAGCCACTGCCGTCAACCGGCTGGCGCCGCCGGAATTCATGGCCGCCTACACCTTCGAGTTCAAGAAGGGGCAGAGGCTCGACGCCGAGAAGTTCCGCAGCCAGGTCACGCTGGCCGGCTACGCCCACGTCACCCAGGTCGTGTCGCCCGGCGAATACTCGATCCGCGGCGGCCTGATCGACCTCTTCCCGATGGGCTCGCAACTGCCCTACCGGCTCGACCTGTTCGACGACGAGATCGAAAGCATCAAGACTTTCGACGTCGATACCCAGCGCACTGTTTACCCGGTGCCCGAAGTGCGCCTGCTGCCGGCCCGCGAATTCCCGATGGACGACCGCGGCCGCACCCATTTCCGCCAGGCCTTCCGCGAGCGCTTCGAGGGCGATCCGGCCAAGTCCGGCATCTACAAGGACATCTCGACCGGCATCGCCAGCGCCGGTATCGAGTACTACCTGCCGCTGTTCTTCGATGCGACGGCGACGCTGTTCGACTACCTGCCCAAGGACGCCGTCTTCGTCACCCACGGCGACGCCCCGGCCGCCATCGCCGCCTTCTGGAACGACACCCGCTCGCGCTACAACCTCCTGCAGGGCGACAAGGCACGCCCGCTGCTGGCGCCGGAAGAACTGTTCCTGTCCGACGAAGCGTTCTTCACCGCCGCCAAGGGTTATGCCCGCCTGGCGCTGGCCGGGCGCAGCGCGACGGCCGCCGGCCAGCTGCCGGCGCTCGCCGTCGACCGCCGGGCCGAAGATCCGCTGGGCGCCCTGAAGCGCCATCTCGCCGACTACCCGGGGCGCGTGCTGCTGGTCGCCGAAACCGCCGGCCGGCGCGAGACGCTGGCCGCGATGTTCGCCGAACATGGCCTGAAGCCGGCAGCGACCGCCGATCTGGCCGCCTTCGTCGCCGGCGACGCCCACCTGGCGCTCGGCATCGGCCCGCTGCAGGCCGGCTTCGCGCTCGATGCCGTGGCGTTCATCACCGAGACCGAGCTGTTCGCCGGCTCGCCGCGCCGCACCCGGCGCGAAGCCGCCAAGAAGGCGAGCTTCGACAACTGGCTGAAGGATCTGACCGAACTCAAGGTCGGCGACCCGGTGGTGCATGAAAGCCACGGCATCGGCCGCTACCAGGGGTTGGTGCGTATGGACCTCGGCCTAGGCGAGCAGGAATTCCTGGAACTGCATTACGCGGGCGACGCCAAGCTGTTCGTGCCGGTCGCCCAGTTGCACGTGATTTCGCGCTATTCCGGCGCCGACCCGGAGGCTGCGCCGCTGCATACCCTGGGTTCCGGCCAGTGGGAAAAGGCCAAGCGCAAGGCCGCCGAGCAGGCGCGCGACACCGCCGCCGAACTGCTGGCGCTGTACGCCGCCCGCGCCGCCCGCCAGGGTCATGCCTTCGCCTTCAAGGACACCGACTACGAAGCCTTCGCCGACGGCTTCGGCTTCGAGGAAACGCACGATCAGGCGCAGGCCATCGCCGCCGTGATCGAGGACATGAAATCGGGCAAGCCGATGGACCGCCTGGTCTGCGGCGACGTCGGCTTCGGCAAGACCGAGGTGGCGTTGCGCGCCGCCTTCTGCGCCGTGGCCGGCGGCAAGCAGGTCGCCGTGCTGTGCCCGACCACGCTGCTCTGTGAGCAGCATTACCAGACCTTCGTCGACCGCTTCGCCGAGTGGCCGGTGCGCATCGCCGAAATCTCCCGCTTCAAGACCGCCAAGGAAACGGCACAGGCGTTGCAGGAGCTGGCCGACGGCAAGATCGACGTGATCATCGGCACCCACAAGCTGATCGGCAAGGACGTGAAGTTCAAGCGCCTGGGTCTCGTCATCATCGACGAGGAACATCGCTTCGGCGTGCGCCAGAAGGAAACCCTGAAAGCCATGCGCGCCGAAGTCGACGTGCTGACCCTGACCGCGACGCCGATTCCGCGCACGCTGGCGATGAGCATGGAAGGCCTGCGCGACTTCTCGGTGATCGCCACCGCGCCGCAGAAGCGCCTGGCGATCAAGACCTTCGTCTCCAAGTTTTCCGACGGCATCATCCGCGAAGCCGTGCTGCGCGAACTCAAACGCGGCGGCCAGGTGTACTTCCTGCATAACGAAGTCGACACCATCGACAACATGCGCGAGAAGCTGGAAAAGCTGGTGCCGGAAGCACGCATCGTCATCGGCCACGGCCAGATGAACGAGCGCGAGCTGGAAAAGGTGATGCGCGACTTCACCGGCCAGCGCGCCAACGTGCTGCTGTGCACCACCATCATCGAAACCGGCATCGACAACCCGCACGCCAACACCATCCTGATCAACCGCTCCGAGAAGTTCGGCCTCGCCCAGCTGCACCAGCTGCGCGGCCGCGTCGGCCGCTCGCACCACCAGGCCTATGCCTACCTGCTGGTGCAGGACGAAAAGGCGCTGACCAAGCAGGCGAAGATGCGCCTGGAAGCTATCCAGGCCATGGAGGAACTCGGCTCCGGCTTCTTCCTCGCCATGCACGACCTGGAAATCCGCGGCGCCGGCGAAGTGCTCGGCGACAACCAGTCGGGCGAAATGCAGGAAGTCGGCTTCAACATGTACGCCGAGATGCTCAACCGCGCGGTGGCCCACCTCAAGCAGGGCAAGGTGCTGGAAACCGCCGACCTCACCCAGCCCATCGGCGTCAGCGGCGAAATCAACCTGCGCACCCCGGCCCTGCTGCCCGACGCCTACTGCCCGGATGTGCACGAGCGCCTGACGCTGTACAAGCGCCTGGCCAACTGCGACACCGGCGAAGACATCGACGCGCTGCAGGAAGAGCTGATCGACCGCTTCGGCGAACTGCCGCTGCAGGCCCAGTCGCTGCTCGCCACCCACCGCCTGCGCCTGCTGGTCAAGCCGCTGCTGATTGCCAAGCTCGATGCGACCAACGACCAGGTGACCATCCAGTTCAGCCCGGAATTCACCAAGAATCCGCCGATCGAGCCGATCAAGATCATCAATCTGATCCAGAAAAACCGCAGCTACAAGCTGGCCGGTCAGGATAAAATTTCCCTTCTCCGCCACTGCCCGACCCTGAACGACAAGGTCGCCGCGGTAAAAGACATGATTCGCCAGCTGAGCAACTGACCATGACCACTCATCACATCGACAACATCAACGTGACCGCCTTCGACGAAATGCCGACGCCGGAGGAAATCCACGCCCGCCTGCCGCTGTCCGAGAAAGCTGCGCGGACGGTCACGCACGGTCGCAATGTGCTGCGCAACATCCTCGACCGCAAGGATCACCGGCTGTTCGTCGTCGTCGGCCCCTGCTCCATCCACGATCCGGTCGCCGGCCTCGACTACGCGCGGCGCCTGAAGGCGCTGTCCGACGAAATCGGCGACACGCTGCAGATCATCATGCGCGTCTATTTCGAAAAGCCGCGCACCACGGTGGGCTGGAAGGGCTATATCAACGACCCGTTCATGGATGACAGCTTCCGCATCGACGTCGGCATGGAGAAGGCCCGCGAATTCCTGCTCAACGTCGCCGAGATCGGCCTGCCGACCGGCACCGAGGCACTCGACCCGAACTCGCCGCAATACTACGGCGACCTGATCACCTGGACCGCCATCGGCGCCCGCACCACCGAATCGCAGACCCACCGCGAAATGTCGTCCGGGCTGTCCACGCCGGTCGGCTTCAAGAACGGCACCAGCGGCGACCTCGCCGTGGCCGTCAACGCCATCCTGTCCGCCTCCAAACCGCACTCCTTCCTCGGCCTCACCGACAAGGGCCGCGTCGCCGTCGTCCGCACCAAGGGCAACGGCTACGGCCACATCGTGCTGCGCGGCGGCGATGGCCGGCCGAACTACGACACCGTTTCGGTCGCCATGGTCGAACAGGCGCTGACCAAGGCCAAGCTGCCGGGCAACATCGTCGTCGACTGCTCGCACGCCAACAGCTTCAAGAAGCCGGAACTGCAGCCGCTGGTCATGGCCGACATCGTCAACCAGGTCCGCCTCGGCAACAAGTCGCTGCTCGGCGTGATGATCGAATCGAACCTCGAAGCCGGCAACCAGCCGATCCCGCCCGACCTGTCGCAGCTCAAATACGGCTGCTCGGTCACCGACGGCTGCGTCGACTGGCCGACCACCGAGAAGATGCTGCGCGACGCCGCCGTGCTGCTGCGCGACGTGCTGCCGGACCGCCTGTCCTGACCCCCGGGCGATGCCGGCCGCCGGCATCGCCACCCTGCTGCCGACGGCGCCGCTGTGGCGCCTGCCCCCCATTCGCCTGCCGGAGAATCCCATGCCCTACGTCAACATCAAGATCACCAAGGAAGGGGCGACCCCGGAACAGAAGGCGCGCCTGATCCAGGGCGCGACCCAGTTGCTGGTCGATGTGCTGGGCAAGAACCCGAACACCACGGTCGTCGTCATCGACGAGGTCGACACCGACAACTGGGGCGTCGCCGGCGAAACCATCACCGTCCGCCGGGCGCGCGGCGCCTGACCATCCCGTTTTTGAGCATCACCATGAACCTGATCATCCAGGGCGGCGCCCTGCCCACCTTCCTGCTCGAACGCATCGTTGCCGCCACCGGCGCCACGGCGGTCGAACCCTGTCCGCCGCAAGTGGTCCGCCTGCGCAACGCCCGCCGGACGGAAGAATTCGCCGCGCTGACGCCGCTGATCGACGCCGAGAAGCTCGACTGGGCTTTCGTCGACGCCGACCGCCAGCTGAGCGACTTCGGCCTGATCTGCTTCGACATGGATTCGACGCTGATCACCATCGAATGCATCGACGAACTGGCCGATTTCGCCGGCAAGAAGGCGGAAATCTCGGCCGTCACTGAAGCCGCGATGCGCGGCGAGATCGACTACCGCGAAAGCCTGCGCCGGCGCCTGGCGCTACTGGCCGGCCTCGATGCCCGGGTGCTCGCCCGCGTCTTCGGCGAACGCCTGCTGCTCTCCGACGGCGCCCGCGAACTGCTGGCCGCCGCCCAGGCGGCCGGCCTGCGCACCGCCATCCTGTCCGGCGGCTTCACCTATTTCACCGAGCGCCTGCGCATCGAACTCGGCTTCGACTTCGCCACATCCAATGAACTGGAGATTTCCGGCGGCAAGCTGACCGGCAAGGTCGTCGGCGACATCGTCGATGCCGCAGCCAAGGCCCACCACCTGTGCCGCCTGCGCGACGAACTGGGCTTGCGCCAGGAACAGGTGATCGCCGTCGGCGACGGCGCCAACGACCTGCTGATGATGGCCGAGTCGGGCCTGTCGGTGGCCTACCGGGTCAAGCCGGCGACGCGTGCCAAGGCTGACGTGGCAATCAATTTCGGCGGCCTCGACAGCCTGCTCAACCTGTTCGGCTGAGCCCCGGCCGACCCGGCGCGCAAGCCGGCGCTAAACGCGGACTTCGATCCGGGTACCGTGTCCGGGCGCCGCGTCGAGCCGGAACGTCCCGCCGGCAAATTCCGCCCGCTCGCGCATGGTGATCAGGCCTAGGCCGCTGCCCGGCGGCGCCTCCGGCGTGAAACCGATGCCGTTATCGGCAATGCTAAGCACCACTTTTCCCGCCTCGCGCTTCAGCACGATGGCCACCGTGCTGGCATGGGAGTGCTTGGCGCAATTGGTAAGCGCCTCGTTGGCAATGTGAAACAGGGTCGATTCCAGTTCCGGCCCCAGGCGGTGGCGCAAGCCCGCGCTATCGACATTGACGGCAATGCCG
>DASUZG010000307.1:0-9117 GCA_036376995.1 Azonexus sp.
CTTATAACTACAATGAGTCTGGTAGCCGGCCTGTAGATTCATCCCTCGCGGCGGGCTACTGGTTCTTGAATTCACTGCTTCAGCCGGTCGCGAGTTGCCGCTCGCCACCGGCTGTTTTTCTTGTTCGCCTCCTCAACACGCCATAACGTTCTCCTTGCGGCTGCATTCTTCGAGCAGATAGGCCACCGAGCGGTAGGTCCGTCCGGTTTCCGCGGTCAGGCCGATTTCGCAGGTACGGTTGGTGGAAACGCCGCACGCGCATTGCGCCGGCAGTTCGTCGTGAATCTTGCGCAAGGCATGGGCATTCAATTCCGGCACGACAAAGCCGCGATCGCCACCGAAGCCGCAGCAGGTGACACCGGCCGGTTCGACGATCTGCTCGACGCAGGCGGCGACCAGCTTGCGCAGCTTGGCGTCGGAGGCGGTGCGGCGCACGCTGCAGTTGATGTGCAGCGCCACCGGACCCGCCTGCTTGCTGACCACCAGACGGGGCAGCAGCGCGTCGTGGGCGAATTCATGGAAGTCGTAGACCGTCAGGCGCTCGGCCAGGTGCTTCTGCATCCGCATCGAGCAGGCGCTGCCGTCCATGATCACCGGGTACTTGCCGTTCTGCGAGGCCTTCATCAGCGCCGCTTCCAGCGTATTGGAGAGGGTTTCGGCCTCTTCCAGCATGCCCTTGCTGGCCAGCATCTGGCCGCAGCACAGCTGGTCGACACCTTCCGGCAGGATCGGCGCGTAGCCGGCCCGGACCAGCAATTCGAGGATGACGTCGCCGAGTTGCGCGTCGCCTGCCTGGGCCGGCCCGAAGATGCGTCCGCCGCACGTCGGGAAATAGACCACCGGGTCGCCCTGCGCCGAACGCGCCGCCGGTGCCTTGCCGGCACGCGGCATGTCCTTCTTCCACAGGCCGCCGGTCAGGTTGGCCAGGGTCTGGTCGCCGACGACGCCGGCCACCGCGTGGCCGACCGTCAGGCCGAGGCGCGAGGCGCCGGCCAGGGTGCCGACGTTGCGTCCGGTCCAGGCGTTGACCGCGCGGCTGGTGGCGCTCAGGTGGCGGCCGCGCAGCCGGCGGGTCAGGTCGCCGGTGTCGATGCCGACCGGGCAGGCGGTGGAGCACATGCCGCAGGCGGCACAGGTATCCAGGCCCATGTAGGCGTAATCCTCGCCGATGCTGCCGGCCGGTTCGCCGGCGGCGGCGCGGCGGGACAGTTCACGGACGCTGACGATGCGCTGGCGCGGCGACAGGGTCAGGCGGTGCGACGGGCACAGCGGTTCGCAGAAGCCGCATTCGATGCAGCGGTCGACGATATCCTCGGCGGCCGGCATCGGCTTCAGGTTCTCGAGGTGGGCGTGCGGGTTGTCGTTGATGATGACGCCCGGGTTGAGGCGGTTTTCCGGATCGAACAGCAGCTTGATCTGGCGCATCAGGTCGGCCGCTTCCTTGCCCCACTCGAACTCGACAAACGGCGCCATGTTGCGGCCGGTGCCGTGCTCGGCC
Source organism: Azonexus sp. (assembly GCA_036376995.1). Taxonomy (GTDB): domain Bacteria; phylum Pseudomonadota; class Gammaproteobacteria; order Burkholderiales; family Rhodocyclaceae; genus Azonexus. Next base: position 1,499 of record DASUZG010000307.1, read on the forward strand.
TTGAGCGAGCCGTCGTACTTCTTGACCACGAGGTCGCAGACGTCGTCCATGAAGCGGGCGTAGCGGTCGATCTCGGTCTGGTCGCCGAAATCCTGGGTGAACACGAAATGCAGGTTGCCTTCCAGCGCGTGGCCGAAAATGATCGCCTCATGGTAGCCGTGGTGGCGCAGCAGGGCCTGCAGGTCGAGCGTGGCGTCGGCCAGCGAGGCGATCGGGAAGGCGACGTCCTCGATGATCACCGTGGTGCCGGTGCGGCGCATGGCGCCGACCGACGGGAAGGTGCCCTTGCGCACCTTCCAGTACATGTCGCAGGTCGCCGGGTCGGTCGAGAAGGCCATCGGCTCGACCGTGGCGACGCCGTCGAGGGCACCGTGGACGGCGGCGATCTTGCCGTTCAGTTCGTCGGCCGTGGCGGCGCGGACTTCGATCAGCAGCGCCGCGGCTTCCTCGCCCAGTTCGCGCATGATCGTCGGCAGGCCGGGCTTGTTTTCGACCGAGTGCAGGGCCGGGCGGTCGAGCAGTTCGACCGCGGCGACCGGCTGCGGCTTCAGGCGGATGACCGCCTCGCAGGCGCTGCGGATGTCCGGGAAGAAGACCAGCGCCGAGGCCTTGAACGGGTCTTCGACGACGGTCTGGTAGGTGATGCGCGAAATGAAGCCGAGCGTGCCTTCCGAGCCGATCATCAGGTGGGCCAGGATGTCGATCGGGTCCTCGAAATCGACCAGCGCGTTCAGGCTGTAGCCGGTGGTGTTCTTGATCTTGAACTTGTGCCGGATGCGGTTGGCGAGCGGGGCATTGACGCGGGTTTCCAGGCTCAGCCGGTTCAGTTCGCCGAGCAGTCCGCCGTGCGTCTGCTTGAAGGCGGCGATGCTGGCGCTGTCCTCGGTGTCGAGCAGCGTGCCGTCGGCCAGCATGACGCGCAGGCCGGCCAGCGTCCGGTAGCTGTTCTGGGCCGTGCCGCAGCACATGCCGGAGGCGTTGTTGGCGGCGATGCCGCCGATCTTGCAGGCATTGATCGAGGCCGGATCGGGACCGATCTTCTTGCCGTGCGGGGCCAGCCGGCGATTGACTTCGCCGCCGACCATGCCGGGGCCGACGCGGACCTGGCTGGCATCGTCGGCCAGCTCGTAGGTGGCGAAGCCTTCGCCGATCAGCGCCAGCACGCCGTCGGTGACGGCCTGGCCGGAGAGGCTGGTGCCGGCGGCGCGGAAGGTTACCGGGCGCCGGGCCTGGCGGGCGGCCGACAAGACCGCGCGGACATCGGCTTCCGATTCGACGACGGCGATGACTTCCGGCGTCAGCCGGTAGAAGCTCGCGTCGGTGCCGTAGGCGAGGCGGCGCAGCTCGTCGGTGATGATCTGGGCGGCGGGCAGGGAATGGTTCAGGGCGTCAATGACGGCGCTCATGCTTTATCCTTCAGCAGGTCGCGCAGACGTTTCGGCGCGGGTTTCAACGGAGTGCGAACGGTGGTCCAGCCGCCTTGCCTGGCCGGCATCAGCCAGTTGAAGCGGCTGCCCAGCCAGGAAACGGCCTTGTACAGCGCCGGGCTCGAATAGACGGCAGCCCAGCCGCGCCAGATGGCCGAGATCGTGGCGTTGTAGCCGGCGCCCTGGCCGCGCATCGCCGGGTTGGCGTGCGGCGCCGAGAATGACTCTTCGCGCAGGCGGACCAGCAGTTCGGGAATCGGGATGCGCACCGGGCAGACTTCGCCGCAGGCGCCGCACAGCGACGAGGCGGTGGTCAGCCCGGCGGTGGCTTCAAGACCCAACATGTGCGGCGAGATGATCTTGCCGATCGGGCCGGGGTAGGTGGTGCCGTAGGCATGGCCGCCGATGCGGGTATAGACAGGGCAGTGGTTCATGCAGGCGCCGCAGCGGATGCACTGCAGCGTCTTGCGCAGTTGCTCGTCGGCATAGGCCTGGCTGCGGCCGTTGTCGAGCAGCACCAGGTGCACTTCGGCCGGGCCGTCCTTCTCGCCGGGCTTGCGCGGCGACGAGATCATGTTGAAGTAGGTCGAGATGTTCTGGCCGGTGGCCGAGCGCGTCAGCAGCGAGTACAAGGGCGGGACGTGCTCGAGCTTCTCGACGATCTTCTCGATGCCGGTGATGGCGATATGCACCGGCGGCGCCGTGGTGCACATGCGGCCGTTGCCTTCGTTCTCGACCAGGCACAGCGTGCCGGTCTCGGCCACGGCGAAATTGACGCCGGACAGGCCGATGTCGGCCTCCAGAAACTTCTGGCGCAGCACCTTGCGGCCGATCTGGATCAGCTCGTCGACATTGTCGGTGTAGTCGACGCCCGGCACTTTCTCGGCGAACAGCTTGGCGATCTGCTCCTTGGTCTTGTGGATCGCCGGCATGATGATGTGCGACGGCTTTTCCTCGGCCAGCTGGACGATGTACTCGCCCATGTCGGATTCCAGCGCGCCGATGCCGGCGGCTTCGGCCGCGTGGTTGAGCTCGATCTCCTCGCTGACCATCGACTTGCCCTTGACCATCAGCTTGGCCGAATGCTTCTGGCAGATGCCGAGGATGATGGCGTTGGCGTCTTCCGGCGTCTCGGCCCAATGGACCTGGATGCCGTTGCGGGTCAGGTTGGCTTCGAGTTGTTCGAGCAGGGTCGGCAGCTTGGCCAGGTTGTACTGGCGGATGCGCTCGCCCAGCGTGCGCAGGGTTTCCAGCTCCTCGGCATCCGGAAACTGGGCGGCGCGCTTGCTCATCAGGAAATCCATCGCGCCGCGGAAGCTCTGGCGCAGGAAGGGATTCTCGACGACCGCCTTGGACCGGCTGCGGAAGCCTTCGGAAGGCATGAAGTGCAGGGTGTGCGGGGTCACGTGGCCGGCTTCGGCGTGCGGGGCGGTCATTGTTCGTCTCCGATCAGCAGCACGACCAGTTCCTTCGGGCCGTGCGCGCCGTAGGCCAGCGTCTGCTGGATGTCGGCCGTCTTCGAGGGGCCGGAAATGAGCAGGGACTTGGTCGGCAGGCCGTCCTTCCAGCCTTCGCTGTGCATCGCCTCGAGGAAGGTGTTGTAGATGTTGGCCGCATCGAGCAGCACGATATGGACGGGCGGCACCAACGACATCAGGCGCGGCTCGTCGGCATCCGGCCACAGGATCAGCGTGCCGGTCTCGGCAATGGCGGCGCGGGCGGCGGTGAAGCTGGCCGGCGTGTCCTGGAACATCGCCGCCTTCCAGCTTTCGATCGGCTGCTCGTAGCCGGGGCAGGCGACGCCCAGCGGCGGCAGTTCGGCGCGGGCACGGGCGCCGTGCGCCGTGCCGGGAGCCACCAGCAGCTTGTCGATCTGCTTGGCGCTCAGCACTTCCCACAGCTTCTGCAGCCAGCCGCCGCGCGACACCGCATAGACCTCGGCATGGGCGAGTTCGATGAAATGGCGGAAGCGCCGGGTCTTCTCGGCGTTGCTTTCGCTCGAGCGGTGGCTGGCGTACCAGCCGGCGACATCAGGCAGCTCGCCGGCGCTCGCCGGGGCGCTGGCCTTCAGTTTGGCGAGGATGCGATCACGGGCGCTCATCGGGCGGACTCCTTGGTGGTGCGGCGCAGCAGGAAGCTGGCGATGTGTTCGCCCGGCAGGCTCGGGGTGCTGCGGCCTTCCTGCTTATCCTTCCAGGCGGCGTGGCCGAGGATGTTCATCAGGCAGCCGCAGTCGGCGCTGACCACGCGCTCGGCGCCGGTCGCCTTCAGGGCCTTGACCTTGTCCTCGACCATGGCGCCGGAAATTTCCGGCTGCTTGACCGAGAAGGTACCGCCGAAGCCGCAGCATTCCGATTCGTGGTCCTGCTGGGCGACGGTGACCTTGCCCAGATCGCCGAGCAGCTTGCGGCCGGTCAGGTGCACGCCCATTTCGCGGCGTGCCGAGCAGGAGGTGTGCAGGACCACGGTGGTGTCGCCGCCGAGATCCTGCGGCTGCCAGTCGAGCACGTGGACGAGGAAATCGGTGAATTCATAGACCCGGGTGGCCAGCGCCTCGGCCTGGGCGCGGCGGGCCGGGTCGCCGGCGAACAGCTTGGGATAGTGGTGCTTCATCATGCCGGCGCAGGAGCCGGACGGAACGATCACCGGCCAGTCGTTGGGGAACAGCGTCAGCTGCAGGGCGGCGACACGCCGCGCTTCCTCGGGAAAGCCGCTGCTGTAGGCCGGCTGGCCGCAGCAGGTCTGTTCTTCCGGGAAATGCACGCGGATGCCGGCGCGTTCGAGCAAGGTGATGGCATCGAGTCCGGCGCCAGGGAAAAACTGGTCGACGACGCAGGTGGCGAAAAAGTAGACGTCGCTGGGCCTCGCTGTCGCTGATTTCGGCTCGCTCATTTTGTCTCCGCTGTAGCTTGTTGTAGGTATATTGGTAAGACCAATATTTCGCGGGATGAAAATTTACGTGAATACCGATACTTAGTCAATTGATCTAGGGAAATCCCTATGCTTGCGATTTGTCGAAACGCTGATTAGAATGTGCTGGTCTTACCAATCAAAGTGGTCTTACCTATGTCGAACAAGGTGCAGGTTCCGCGCATTTCCGATGCCGTCGCGGCATCGCTGGAGCGTCACATCCTCGAAGGTTCGCTGAAACCGGGCGACCGCCTGCCGCCGGAGCGCGAGCTGGCGGCCGAGTTCGGCGTGTCGCGCCCGAGCCTGCGCGAGGCGATCCAGAAGCTGGCCTCGAAGGGCATGGTGCAAAGCCGCCAGGGCGGCGGCACCTATGTCACCGACAGCCTCAATTCGTCCTTCTTCGACCCGTGGCACGACATGCTCGGCAGCCACCCGGACCTGCGCGAGGACATGCTCGAATTCCGCCACATGCTCGAAGGCCAGGCCGCCGCCTGGGCCGCCGAGCGCGCCACCGAAGCCGACCTGCTGCGCCTGGAGAAGGCCTTTGCGGCACTGGCTGAAGCCTTCGAGACCGACGACGCGGAAAAGCGCTCGTCGGCCGACATCGACTTTCACCAGGCCATCGGCGATGCCGCCCACAACGCGCTGCTCGGCCACATGTCGACGGCCCTGCTGCGCCTTATGCACGACAACATCCGCCTCAACCTCGGCGAGCTGAAGTCCATCCCGGCCGCCAGTTCGCTGCTGATGAGCCAGCACGGCGCCATCTACAAGGCCATCGTCGAGCGCAAGCCGCAAGTGGCGCGCAGCGCCGCCGAGACGCACATCGACTTCGTGCGCGAAACGCTGGCCCAGTCGCTGCGCTCCGCCGCCCGACGCGAGACGGCCGAACGGCGCCTGAGCCCCGAATTTTCTCCTTCCGTATCTCCCTGATTTCTTCAATTCGACCCCACTGAAAGGACCCGCATGGAAGCCCTTGTCATCCCCTTCGAAAAACTGCGCATGACCGACGTCGAACAAGTCGGCGGCAAGAACTCCTCGCTCGGCGAAATGATCAGCCAGTTGGCCGACACCGGCGTACGCGTGCCCGGCGGCTTCGCCACCACGGCCCACGCCTACCGTGTGTTCCTGGCCCAGTCCGGCCTCGACGCCAAGATCAACGCCGCCCTCGACGCCCTCGATGTGGATGACGTCAACGCCCTGGTCAAGACCGGCGCCGAGATCCGCCAGTGGGTCATCGACACCCCGTTCCCGACCGAGCTGACCATCGCCATCACCGAGCAGTACCAGCGCCTGGTGGCCGATTCCGCAGCCGACATGTCCTTCGCCGTGCGCTCCTCGGCCACCGCCGAAGACCTGCCGGACGCGTCCTTCGCCGGTCAGCAGGAAACCTTCCTGAACATCGTCGGCCTGGAAAACATCATGCACGCGATCAAGGAAGTGTTCGCGTCGCTGTACAACGACCGCGCCATTTCCTACCGCGTGCACAAGGGCTTCCTGCACGCCGACGTTGCGCTGTCGGCTGGTATCCAGCGCATGGTCCGCTCCGACAAGGGCGCGGCCGGCGTGATGTTCACTCTCGACACCGAATCCGGCTTCCGTGACGCCGTGTTCGTCACCTCGTCCTACGGCCTCGGCGAGACGGTGGTGCAGGGCGCCGTCAATCCGGACGAGTTCTACGTGCACAAGCCGATGCTCGAAGCCGGCAAGAAGGCCGTCGTACGCCGCAACCTCGGCTCCAAGATGATCAAGATGACCTTCGCCACCGAGAAGGTCGCCGGCAAGTCCACGATCACCGAGGACGTTCCCGAGTCGCTGCGCCACCAGTTCTCGATCAATGACGAGGAAGTCATGGAGCTGGCCCGCTACGCCCAGATCATCGAGAAGCACTACGGCCGCCCGATGGACATCGAGTGGGGCAAGGACGGCGTCGACGGCAAGCTGTACATCCTCCAGGCCCGCCCGGAAACCGTGCAGTCGCAAGCCGCCGCCGGCAAGCAGGAAAAATTCAAGCTGAAGTCCTTCTCCAAGGTGCTGGCTTCCGGCCGCGCCATCGGCCAGAAGATCGGCGTCGGCCCGGTCCGCGTGGTCAAGGATCCGAAGGAGATGGACCAGGTCAAGCCGGGCGACGTGCTGGTCGCCGACATGACCGACCCGAACTGGGAGCCGGTGATGAAGCGCGCCTCGGCCATCGTCACCAACCGTGGCGGCCGGACCTGCCACGCCGCCATCATCGCCCGCGAACTGGGCATCCCGGCCATCGTCGGCTGCGGCGACGCCACCGAGACGCTGACCGAAGGCGAAGTGGTCACCGTCTCCTGCACCGAAGGCGACACTGGCCACGTCTATCGCGGCCGCCTCGACTTCGAAGTTACCACCCGCGACATCTCGGCCATGCCGGACGTCCCGGTCAAGGTCATGATGAACGTCGGCAACCCGGAACTGGCCTTCGAATTCGCCCAGCTGCCGAACGCCGGCGTCGGTCTGGCCCGCGTCGAGTTCATCATCAACAACGTCATCGGCATCCACCCGAAGGCCATCCTCGACGTCGAGCGCCTGCCGGCCTCCAAGCGCGAGGAAATCAAGCGCCGCGCCCGTGGCTATGCTTCGCCGAAGGACTTCTTCGTCGAGAAGCTGGTCGAGGGCGTCGCCACCATCGCCGCCGCCTTCTGGCCGAACCCGGTGATCGTCCGCCTCTCCGACTTCAAGTCCAACGAGTACCGCAAGCTCTTGGGCGACGAGCTGTACGAGCCGGAAGAAGAAAACCCGATGCTCGGCTTCCGCGGCGCCTCGCGCTACATCGCGCATACCTTCGAGGACTGCTTCGAGATGGAATGCCGCGCCATGAAGCGCGTGCGTGAAGAGATGGGCCTGACCAACGTGCAGCTGATGGTGCCGTTCGTCCGTACCGTCGGCGAAGGCCAGGCCGTCGTCGAGCTGCTGGCCGAGCATGGCCTGAAGCAGGGCGAGCACGACCTGAAGCTGATCATGATGTGCGAAATCCCGTCCAACGCGCTGCTGGCCGACGACTTCCTGAAGATCTTCGACGGCTTCTCGATCGGCTCCAACGACCTGACCCAGCTGACCCTCGGTCTCGACCGCGACTCCGGTCTGGTCGCCAACCTGTTCGACGAGCGCGACCCGGCCGTCAAGATGCTGCTGGCCATGGCCATCGCCTCGGCCAACAAGGCCGGCAAGTACATCGGCATCTGCGGCCAGGGCCCGTCCGACCACCCGGATCTGGCCGAATGGCTGATGGATCAGGGCATCAGCAGCATCTCG
>DASUZG010000308.1:0-4783 GCA_036376995.1 Azonexus sp.
CGGCCGCCAGCCACTGCGACAGCCCGCGGTCGCTGGTGGCGCGGGTCAGGCCTTCGAGCAGGTAGAACTGGATCAGCAGCGACAGCCACTTGTAGGTATAGCGCTTGCCGCGCAGCACGCCGAACAGCGGCAGCAGCAGCACGGCGGCCTTTAGCGTCAGCCACGAGCCGCCGGGGCGCAGCGGCGCCAGCCAGCCTTCCCAGGCCAGGCACAAAAAGATCAGGGCGATCAGGCTGACGCTGGTCAGCGTTTGCCAGCGAGTGGCGTTCATGAGGAAACTCCGAGTTTCTGGACGAGCAAGGCCAGGCGCCGCCCCTGGGCGAAGGCCAGCCGGCTTTCGGCTTCGGTCAGTAGCGGATCGCCGGCACTGCCGGAAACGCGGCTGGGGCCGTAAGGCGTGCCGCCGCCATCGGTGGCGGTCAGGTCGGTTTCGGTGAACGGCAGGCCGAGCAGCAGCATGCCGTGATGCAACAGCGGCAGCATCATCGACAGCAGCGTGCCTTCGTTGCCGCCGTGCGGGCTGGCGCTGGCCGTGAATACGCAGGCCGGCTTGCCGGCCAGGGTGCCGTTGTGCCATTCGGCGATGGTGCCGTCGAGAAAGTATTTCATCGGTGCCGCCATGTTGCCGAAACGCACCGGGCTGCCCAGCGCCAGGCCGGCGCATTCGGCGAGATCGACGGCTTCGACGTAGGGGGCGCCGCGATGGGGCACGGCAGTGGCCGTGGCTTCACAGACGGTGGAGACGCGCGGCACGGTGCGCAGGCGGGCGTGCACGCCGGGCACCGATTCAATGCCGCGGGCGATGCGCTCGGCCAGGGCGCGCACGGAGCCGCGGTGGCTGTAGTAGAGGACCAGGATGTCGTGCATGGTCGGCTATTATACGGGCCCATGCAGACCCGCTCCCGCTATCGCCGCAATCGGCGGCCGCCCGCAACGCCCGGCGACGGCATCGTCAGCCGCTTCTTCAGTGAGAACATGCTGCAGACCAGCGCCGCGCTGGCTTTCACCACGCTGCTGGCGCTGGTGCCGCTGGTGGCGGTGATCCTCGCCGTGGCCGAGGTGGTTCCCTATTTCGACCTGCTGCTCGGCCGGCTGCAGCCGCTGCTGCGCGACACGCTGTTGCCGAGCGGGGCGGCCAACACCATCGCCGGCGGCATCGGGCGCTTTTCCCACAAGGCGCAGCAGCTGACGGTCGCCGGCCTGCTGCTGCTCGGCGTCACTGCCGTGCTGCTGATGCACACCATCGAGCGCACCTTCAATCATCTGTGGCGTGTCGAACCGCGCCCGCTGGCGGCCCGTCTCGGTCTCTATGCGTTCGTGATGGCGGTCTGGCCGTTCCTGCTCGGGGCCATTGCCCTGATCACCTCGCTGGCGGTCAGCGCCTCGCTGGGGCTGCTCGACGAACCGGCCTGGGTCCGCCTGTCGCTGTCGAAGGCGGCCTCGGTGCTGCTGCTCGGCCTGTTCTTCGCGTTTCTCTACTATGCCGTGCCGAATGCCCGGGTGGCGCGGCGCGCGGCGCTGGCCGGCGGGACTTTCGCCGCCCTGGCAGTGGCGGCGATGCAAAGGCTGTTCGAGTTCTATCTCAGCACGTCCGGGGTGTTCAGCAGCATCTACGGCGCCCTGGCAGCGGTCCCGATCTTTCTCGTCTGGCTCCACCTGTCGTGGGCCATCGTGCTGGTCGGCGGCCTGCTCGCCGCTAAGCTGAATCGTCCGGCGAAACGCTGAACAGTTCGATGCTGCTGGTCTGTTCGTCTAGATGTTCGAGGCGCACTTCGCGGACCAGCAGGTTGTCCCCCTCGATCAGCAGAACCAGGCGCTCCCGTTTGTTGCGGAGCTTGCCGGCGGCCACCAGCAGCGCTTCGAGCGGGCGCAGCGGCGGCATCTGCGGCAGGATCAGGGCGGGGCTGTGGGTCGGGGCGAGTTCGTAAGGCTGGGCGATCTCGGCGGCGATGGCGTGGGGCGCGAGCAGTTGCAGGCCGAGTTCGACATGCTCCGGGTTTTCCGACAGCGCCCAGCGGATCAGGCAGATGTGCCACGGTGCCTTACTGTCGCCCTGTTCGTCGATGGCTTGCAGCGCGACCACGTCGCCGACGCGCAGGTCGTCGGTGTTGCCGCTGACGTGCATCAGCGCATAGCCGTCCGGACTCTCGTTGGTCACCATCCATTCGCTCAGCAGCGGCGCGGTGTCGCCGCGCCGTCGCATCAGTTGCCACAGGTTGTCCAGTCCGAGACAGAGGGTGGTCCGGTAGGACTGGCGGCGGCGCGGAAAACGGCGCTTGGCCGGTTTGCCCCACAGGTTGGCCAGGCGCAGCAGCACGCCGCGACCGGCCCGGGTGTCGGCGAATGGCGGCAGGCCGAGGGCGGCGGCGGAGTTGCCACGGCCGAGTTCGGCGTGGTGGCGGCGGGCTTCGGCGGCGACGGCGTCGCAGGCGAAGTACAGCGGTTGCGACTCGGCGGCGGGAATTCGGCGGATCAGGGCGTGGGCCGGGAAGTCGCGGTCGAGATCGATCCAGAACACCGCGCTCGCCTCGCTGGGGGGCGTTTCCGCAAACTCGATCCGGAGCGGCAGGGCTTCGATGTAGTCGCTGATGAATTCCAGTTCGCCGGCCGAGAAGGAGGCCGGCTGGGCGATCGCGGCGAGCAGGATGTCGGTGTAGGCGCGCTGGACGCCGGGGCCGCCGCGCGGTCCGGGCAGGTCTTCCAGGCCGAGGCGGCGGGCGGTGCGAAACGCGGCGTGCAACTGTTGCCACAGGCCGATGCTGCTCGGCGAGGCGACCAGATGATCGATGCGAATCTGCCAGGCGATGCCCTGCATGGCGCGCAGCAGGGAGGTATGCGGCGAGCGCAGCGAGTTGCCGCCGGCCGGGTCGAACAGTTCAGCCAGCGAATTGAAATAATCCTGGGTCAGGGTCTCGAGCAGGTCGACGACCAGCCGGACCCGCTGCCGAACCTTGCGCGACACCGGCAGCGAGACTTTCTGGAAGCCCGGCAACTCGGCGCGGACGATGCGTTCGACATGGGTGTACAGCAGATCGAGCAGCTTGATGCGCTGGGCGATCGGCAGCGGTGTGTCGCGCAACTGCAGCAGCTGGCGGTAGAGCGCGTCGGCATCCTCGCTGCCGTTGTGCTCGTGGGCCAGGGCCAGCCATTCCAGGAGGTTCCGGATGCTGGCTTCGGTTGCGGGAGAAGAGGTGGGCTCGGGCGCGACGCTCATGGGGAAAGCAGGATAGCAAATATTCACCGTCTCGCCACGATGCGGCAGGATTGTCACCGCGCCTGCCGCCGGGGCGGGTGCAGGCGATTCCGGCAATTTCCGGCAAGGCGGCAAGTGGCTTGTTTTTCCTTGCTAAAGCGCTATAATCCCGGGTCTTTTTTCCAGTCAGGAAAGTATTCTCATGGTTGTTATCCGTCTTGCCCGTGGTGGCGCCAAGAAGCGCCCGTTCTACAACCTGGTTGTCACCGACTCGCGCAACCGTCGCGACGGCCGTTTCGTCGAGCGTATCGGCTTCTACAACCCGGTCGCTTCCGGCAATGCCGAAGCGCTGCGTATCTCCGCCGACCGCCTGGCCTACTGGCAGAAGAACGGTGCCCAGCTGTCGCCGACCGTTGCCCGTCTGGTCAAGCAGAACGCCGCTCAGCAGGCCGCCTAAGTTTTACCCTTGTCCGGCAACGATATCGTCGTCCTGGGTCGGCTGGCCGACCCCTACGGGATTCGCGGCTGGATCAGGTTGCACCCCTTTGGTGACGACCCTCTGGCCTGGCAGAAAATGCCGGTCTGGTGGATCGCCCGCGAAGGCGAACCTTGGCGCGAGGTCGCGCTGAAGGGGTTGAAGGTGCACGGCGATGGTCTGGTGGTGGCGCTGGAAGGCGTTGCCGACCGCACCGCAGCCGAGGCCATGAAGGGTGTGCTGGTCGGAGCGCCGCGCGCGAGCTTGCCGGCGACCGGCGAGGACGAGTTCTACTGGGACGACCTGCTCGGACTCGGTGTCGTGAATACGGCCGGCGAGCGACTCGGCAAGGTGGCCGGATTGATTGAAACCGGTGCCAACGACGTCCTGCGGGTCGTCGCCGATGACGGGAGTGAGCGTTTGCTGCCTTTCGTCGCGGCCGTGGTGCTGACCGTCGAGAAGGACGCGGGGTTGATCCGCGTGGAGTGGGGCAGCGACTGGTGATCCGCTTCGACTGCGTGACCATCTTCCCGGAGATGTTCGCCGCCGTGACGGACAGTGGTATCACCCGGCGGGCGCTGGAAGAAGGGCGCTGGGCCTGGCAGGGCTGGAATCCGCGGGATTTCGCCGAGAATGCCTGGCGTCGGGTCGATGACCGTCCCTTCGGCGGCGGGCCGGGCATGGTGATGCAGCCGGGGCCGCTGGAGAAGGCGATTGCCGCGGCCAAGGCACGGCAGCGCGAGACGGGACTGGCGACGAGCCGGGTCATCTACCTGTCGCCGCAGGGCGCGCCGCTCACCCACGAACGGGTGATGCAGCTGGCGACCGGCGACGAAGGGCTGATCCTGCTGTGCGGTCGCTATGAAGGAATCGACGAGCGGTTGATCGAGCGCTGTGTCGATGAAGAAATTTCGATCGGGGATTTTGTGCTGTCCGGTGGCGAGTTGCCGGCGATGGCGTTGATCGATGCCGTTGTCCGCCAGTTGCCGGGCGTGCTCGGAGATGCCGCTTCGGCGGTGGAAGATTCGTTTGTCGGTGGTCTGCTGGATTGTCCGCACTACACCCGGCCCGAGGTCTATGCAGGCCAGGCGGTGCCGGAAGTGCTGCTGTCCGGG
>DASUZG010000309.1:0-12900 GCA_036376995.1 Azonexus sp.
AACGAGATCGCGGTCGCCGAAGGCAGCCCCGAGGGCTTCCGGATCATCATCAACAACGGTCGTGTGGGGCAGCAGGAAGTGCCGCATCTGCACATTCACATCGTGGGCGGACCGGACCCGGTCGGCCCCATGCTCAAGCGCATCTAGGAGACAACCATGGGCAGTTTTTCCATTTGGCACTGGCTGATCGTTCTGGTCATCGTCATGCTTATTTTCGGCACCAAGAAGCTGCGCAACGTCGGCCAGGACCTCGGCGGTGCCGTCAAGGGCTTCAAGGACGGGATGAAGGATGCCAACGCCGACAGCAAGCCGGCCGACCCCCAGCCGACCCCGAAGGTCGGCGAGACCATCGACGTCGAAGTCAAGGAAAAGACCAAGAGCTGAGGGCACTCGTCCGTCATGCGTTGCCGGCGTGAGTGACGACCGGCAACCAGCTACCTACGACCATGTTTGATATCGGCTTTTCCGAATTGATGGTGATCGGCGTCGTCGCCCTGCTCGTGATCGGGCCGGAGCGCCTGCCCAAGGTCGCCCGTACGCTCGGCCATTTGCTGGGCCGGGCCCAGCGCTACGTCAACGACGTCAAGTCGGACATAAACCGCGAGATGCAGCTCGACGAACTGAAGAAGCTGCAGTCGCAGGTTACCGATTCGGCCCGGGCGCTCGAGGACTCGGTGCGCAAGGAGTACGACAGCGCCCGCAGCGTGGTCGAAGCGCCGATCCAGGAAGCCGTCGGTCAGGTCGAGTCGCTCGGCCAGCCGTCTCCCGTCGCCCCGGCTTCGGCCGATAGCCCAGCCAAGCCCCTCGCATGAGCGATCCGCAGGCGAATTCCGCCCCCGAAGAATCCTTCATCTCTCATCTGGTCGAGTTGCGCGACCGGCTGCTGCGCAGCCTGATCGCCGTCGCCATCTTTCTCGGCGTCCTGTGCATCTATCCCGGTCCCGGCGAAATCTACGATTTCCTCGCCGCACCGCTGACCGCCGCCTTGCCGGAAGGCACCAAGATGGTCGCCATCGGCGTCATCACGCCGTTCATGGTGCCGCTCAAGGTCACCGCCATGGTCGCCTTCGTGCTGGCCCTGCCGTTCATCCTGTACCAGGCCTGGTCCTTCGTGGCGCCGGGCCTGTATGCCCATGAAAAGCGCCTGGGGCTGCCGCTGATCATCTCCAGCACGCTGCTGTTCATGCTCGGCATGGCCTTCTGTTACTACTTCGTGTTCGGCCAGGTGTTCCACTTCATCGCCGGCTTCGCGCCGAAGAGCATCACCCCGGCGCCGGATATCGAAGCCTACCTGTCCTTCGTGATGACCATGTTCATGGCTTTCGGCCTGTCGTTCGAAGTGCCGGTGGCCTTGGTCGTCCTGGTCAAGCTCGGCGTCGTCGACGTCGCCAGGCTGAAGGAATGGCGCTCCTACTTCATCGTCGGTGCCTTCGTCGTGGCGGCCGTGGTCACGCCGCCGGATGTCGTCTCGCAACTGGCGCTGGCGATTCCGATGTGCCTGCTCTACGAAATCGGGATCCTGGCGGCCGGCCTAGTGTCGCGTCCGGTCAAGGATGCCGCCGCCGAGCGCGCGGCGGAAGCCGGCGGCGAGGATCTCCGCAACCTCGACGGCAGCAAGTGATCAGGCCGGCGGCCTGACCGGCCCGGGAACGGTCGGCAGCGTCTGCGCCGGCGCGCCTTCGGCGAACCACCATAGCGTTCCGGCCGGCATTTCGGTCCACGTCTCGTTGTCGGTCAGCGGCAGGGTGGCGATTACCGCGACCCGATCTTCCGGCGTCGTCAACGCGTTGAAATCCACGGTCACGTCCTGGTCCTTGAGATGGGCGTGGGTGAATGGCGCCTGGCGAACGACATAGCTCAGGCGGGTGGAGGCATGGGCGAACAGCCAGTCGCCGCTGGACAGCAGGAAATTGAATTCGCCGTGGCGGGCGATCTCCAGCGTCAGCGCATGCACCGCGGCGAACAGTTCGGCGGCCGGCGGCGGGGTGTTGCCGAAGCGCCGGCGCAGTTCCTGTAGCAACCAGCAAAAGGCACGTTCGCTGTCGGTCTGGCCGACCGGCTGGATGCTGCCGTCGAGCGCCGGCGCAAAATCGCGCAGGTTGCCGTTGTGGGCGAAGAGCCAGTAGCGGCCCCACTGTTCACGCATGAACGGATGGGTGTTTTCCAGCCCGATGGCGCCTTGGGTGGCCTTGCGGATGTGGGCTATGACGTTCTTCGAGCGGATCGGGTAATGGCGGACCAGCTCCGCCACCGGCGACGAGCACGACGGTTGCGGATCGAGGAAGACGCGGCAACCGCGTCCTTCGAAAAAGGCGATGCCCCAGCCGTCGGAATGCACGTCGGTGGCACCGCCGCGGGCCTGGAAGCCGGTGAAGGAAAAACAGATGTCGGTCGGCACGTTGCAGTTCATGCCGAGCAGCTGGCACACGGCTATTCCTTGTCCGGACGCATGGCCGGACGCTTGCCGATCCGCACTTCGACCTCGATGATGCTGCGGTCGCGGCGCAGGCGGAAGCCGACCCGTTCCTCGGGGCGCAGTGCGGCGATCAGATCGAGCATCACCTGCGGGTCGCGCACGGCCTTGCCGCCGACGGCCAGCAGCACGTCGCCGGGGCGGATGCCGGCGGTGTCGGCCGGGCTGCCGCGCATGACGCCGGCGATCAGCGCGCCTTCGGTGTCGGGCAGGCCGAAGGATTCGGCCAGTTCCGGCGAGATTTCCTGGGCTTCAACGCCGATCCAGCCGCGGATCACGGCGCCCTTCTGGATGATCTGTTCCATGATGCTGCGGGCGCTGGACGCCGGGATGGCGAAGCCGATGCCGTGATTGCCGCCGGTGCGCGAGTAGATCGCGGTATTGATGCCGACCAGATTGCCATTGACGTCGACCAGGGCGCCGCCGGAATTGCCGGGGTTGATCGCGGCGTCGGTCTGGATGAAATTCTCGAAGGTGTTGATGCCCAAATGCGAGCGGCCGAGCGCCGAGACGATGCCCATGGTGACGGTCTGGCCGACGCCAAACGGGTTGCCGATGGCCAGCACGACATCGCCGACGCGCAGGCCTTCGGTCTGGCCGAAGGTGATGGTCGGCAGCTTGTCGGCCTTGATCTGCAGCACCGCCAGGTCGGACTCGGGGTCGCTGCCGATGACGCGGGCCTTGTGCGTGGTGCCGTCGTTGAGCGAGATCTGGATGTCGTCGGCCGCCTCGATGACGTGATAGTTGGTAAGGATGTAGCCGTTGGGGCTGACGATGACGCCGGAACCGAGGCCGGAGTTGCGTTGGGCCGGGCCTTCCGGGCGGTCGCCGAAGAAGTGGCGGAAAATCGGGTCGTCAAGCAGCGGGTGGCGCGGCTGGCGGATTTTCTGCGTGGTGTAGATGTGCACCACCGAGGGCAGGGCGGCCCGCGCCGCATCGCGATAGGAGCCGGGCATCGGCGCTTCGCCCTCGCCGGCGCGCGGCGCTTCCTGCAGCGCGACGATAGCCGGACGGTGCGCCAGCCATTCCGGCTTCAGCGTTCCGATCACGAACAGGATGGCCACCGCAATGGTTACCGTTTGTGCAAAAATCAGCCACAACCTATGCATGAAAGACCGTATCGATGAAACGCGAAGCGTTGGTGAACCAACTGGATGAGCTGCTGGAGCCCGGAAAGTTCCGCGATTATTGCCCAAACGGCTTGCAAGTGGAAGGATGCGCCGAGGTCCGCCGCATCGTTGCCGGCGTCACCGCCAGCCAGGCGCTGCTCGATGCCGCGGTGGCCCGCCGGGCCGATGCGATCCTGGTTCATCACGGCTATTTCTGGAAAGGCGAAGACGGCCGGGTCACCGGCATCCGCAAGCAGCGACTGGAAACGCTGCTGCGCCACGACATCAACCTGCTGGCCTATCACCTGCCGCTCGATGCGCATCCGGTGCTGGGCAACAACGCGCAACTGGCGGTGGCGCTCGACTGGCAACCGGAAGGCCGTTTCGGCGAGCAGGATATCGCCTGGCTGGGGCGTGCGGCCGGGGTCGAGAGCCTGGCTGACCTGGCCGGCCGCGTCACCCGCCAGCTCGGGCGCGAGCCGCTGGTGATCGGCGACGGGACACGCCCGGTCCGGCGCGTCGCCTGGTGTTCCGGCGGCGCGCAGGGCTACTTCGAGCAGGCCATCGCCCTCGGGGTCGATGTCTATCTGTCCGGCGAAATTTCCGAGCAGACCGTGCATCTCGCCCGCGAAAGCGGCGTCGCCTACGTGGCGGCCGGTCACCACGCCACCGAGCGGGGCGGGGTGCGGGCGCTGGCCGCCTACCTGAGCGAAGGCTGCGGCCTGGCGTGCGAATTCGTCGACGTGGATAACCCGGTCTAGGCGCCCGGCCGGTGCAGTCCGTGGCCGGTTTCGAGAACGTGCATCAACAGCACGATTTCCTCGACCACTTCCAGCGGGAAGCCGGCGCGGTTGCCGGCGCGGTTGTCGTGCACCAGCTCGTAGAGATGGTCCATGCACTCCTGCTCGCCCCAGCAATTGGTGATGCGCCAGACGATGTGGGCATAGTCCTCGAGTGACTTGAGGCCGGATACCGGGGTCGTCGAGTCGGTCCACTGCGGCACGCGGAGGTTGAATTTGCCGCGCATCTGCGTGGCCAGCGCCTCGAATTCGGTGCGCATGTCACCGCGCCGGTACAGGTCGAGCAGCATGGTCCACGGCTGGATGTTGTTCGGCGCGGTTTCCGCGATGTGCATGGCCAGGGTTTCGGCGGCGCCTTTGACGCGGCCGAAGGAGAGCATGATTTCGGCCAGTTCGAGCGCCGAGTTGCCGTCATTGAAATCGACGGCGACCGATTCGGCGCGCAGTGGCGAGCGGGACTCGTCAAACGGGATGTCAATGGCCGCCGGAGCCGCGGCGGCGACTGCCGGGACTGTGACCGGAGGCGGGGGCGGGACGCTGGCCGGGACTGAGTGGTGCGGGCGGGTGACGATCGACAGCGGCAGTTCATCGCTGCCGTTGCGGGCCGGGCGGCGGCTGAGGAAATGTGCCAGACCGGCGGCGATACCGCCGCCGACCAGCGCGCTCAGCAGCAGTTCCAGCCAGTTGCCCCGGTTCGATTCGGCGGGCGTCGCCGGGGCCGGTGCGGTGGCGCGGACGGCAGGTGCGGCGGCCGGCGGATTCTGCTGGCTCTGCGCCGTCATCAGCTTCTGCTGGACGGCGAGGGCTTCGGTGGCCAGGGCGAGGGCGCTGTTGAGCTTCTCGACTTCCTGGTTGAGTTGCTGCAGCGTGGTTTCCAGCTTCAGCATGCGTTCTTCGACTTCGCCGGCCGCGGCGCGGGCGGGGACAGCCTTCGGCTCCGGGCGGACCTCGTCGGGCGCGGCACCAAGCATGACCCGGTCGGGGCCGCTGCCGGCGGCCACGGCGGGTGGTGGCGGCGCCTTGGGTTTGGGCTTCTTGGGCGGCGGCGGCAGGTCGTTCGCCGGCGGCCGCGGCTTTGCCAGCGGGGTTTCCGCCGCCATGGCGGTTTCGGCCGGACGGCGGACGAAGCTCGGAATGCGGATGACGCTGCCTTCGGCCAGCGGCTGGTATTCAGCCAGATCGGGATTGGCCCGCTTCATCGCCTGCAACAGGCGCTGTTGTTCGGCCAGATTGGTGCCAGCCTGGGCTTCGGCGATCGACTCCAGTGTGTCGCCCTGGCGGGCCGTCCATTCGCGGTAATTGCGCGCCTTCTTGGTCGTTGCCGGCGGGGCGGCCACCGTTCGCGAGGCCGGCGCGGCTTCGGCGAGATGCACGGGCGGCGAGGGCATCAGCACGTAATCGCGCTGCAGTTCGATGCCGCAATGCGCCCGCAGGCCGATCACGAAGACCGGTTCGGCAATCGGCTGGGTGCCGGTGATGGTCAGCCGGGCGGTCGGACCGCTACGGTCGAGCCGGAAACGGGCACTGGAGATGACCGGCAGATCCGCCCCCCGGATCGTGGCCAGCGAGAAGCAGGCGCCGTCGAGTGTTTCACCGCTGCTGACGAAAATCGGAACTTCTGCCCGGAGCGGCTCGCCGATCCGGGAGTGGAGGATGATATCGCCGAGACCGATGGCCGAGGCGCCGCCGGAAAACAGCATCGCGCCGAGCGCTCCGATGCGGACCATACTGGAATTCATGTTGCATCCTCTTGAAGGGGATTGTTGTTGTCGTATTTGGCAAAACTCTAACACCGCACAACAAGCCGGACGAAGAAATATTGCACACTGTGCGCCAGTCTTTCGCGGAGGGTTTCAATTGTTATGAATTATGCATTTGCACCGCATGCCGTCCCCGTGTTGCCGCTCACTGGCAGCGATCTTGTCTTTCCGGTGCGGCGGATTTTCTGTGTCGGCCGCAATTACGCCGATCATGCCCGGGAGATGGGCGCGCACGATCAGGCCGACGGGCGCGAGCCGCCGTTCTTTTTCACCAAGCCCGGCGATGCCGTGGTCGGCGGCAGTGGCGAGATCGCCGTCCGCTATCCGCCGGCCACTGCCAACCTGCATCACGAGATCGAACTGGTCGTGGCGCTCGCCGCCGGTGGTGCCGATATCCCGGTGGCGCAGGCGCCGTCGCTGATCTTCGGTTATGCGGCCGGGCTGGATTTGACCCGCCGCGACCTGCAGGCGCAGGCCAAGGCCAAGGGGTACCCGTGGGACATGGGCAAGGGCTTCGACCAGTCGGCCGTCTGCGGACCCATCGTGCCGGTCGCCAATTGCGGCCATCCGGCGCTTGGGCGCATCTGGCTCAAGGTCAATGGCCAGTTGCGCCAGGACGGCGACCTGGCGGCGATGTCCTGGAAAGTGCCGGAAATCATCGCCCAGTTGTCGACGCTGGTCACGCTGGCGGCCGGCGACCTGATCTACACCGGGACACCGGCCGGGGTCGGGGCGATCGTCGCCGGTGATCTGCTGGAGGGGGGCGTCGACGGCGTCGGCACACTGCAGGCCCGCATCGTCGGCTGAGTCGAGCGGCCGGGCATGGCCGAGGCCTTGCCCGCCGCCGTTACGGCTACAGCGCGCGCCGGTCGATGACGCGCTTGGCTTTGCCGACTGAACGCTCGATGCCGCCACCGTCGACCACGTCGATGCGGGCCGAGATGCCGATGTAGGACTTGATGTGGTGCTGAAGGTCGTGCGCCACGAATTCCTTTTCCGGACCGCTGGCGAACTGGAACTCGGGCTTCATCTCGACATTGACCTTGATCGAGTCGAGATGGCCGTCGCGGCGTAGTTCGATCACGTAGTGCGGCGACAGCTTCGGTTGCCGGAGGATCAGTTCCTCGATCTGCGACGGGAACACGTTGACCCCGCGGATGATCAGCATGTCGTCCGAGCGCCCGGTGATCTTGCCGATGCGGCGCATCGAACGGGCGGTCGGCGGCAACAGGCGGGTCAGGTCGCGGGTGCGGTAGCGGATCACCGGCATCGCTTCCTTGGTCAGCGAGGTGAACACCAGCTCGCCCTGGCTGCCTTCGGGTAGCACTTCGCCGGTGCTCGGGTCGATGATCTCCGGATAGAAGTGGTCTTCCCAGATCACCGGGCCGTCCTTGGTCTCGGCGCATTCGTTGGCGACGCCCGGGCCGATCACTTCCGACAGGCCGTAGATGTCGATCGCGTCGATGCCGAAGGCGGCCTCGATCTCGCCGCGCATGGCGTCGGTCCACGGTTCGGCGCCGTGGATGCCGATGCGTAGCGCCGTGCTCTTCGGATCGATGCCCTGGCGGCGGAATTCGTCGGCGATGTTGAGCATGTAGGAGGGCGTGACCATGATGATCGACGGCTTGAAGTCGCAGATCAGCTGGACCTGTTTCTCGGTCTGCCCGCCGGACATCGGGATCACCGTACAGCCCAGCTTCTCGGCGCCGTAGTGGGCACCGAGGCCGCCGGTAAACAGCCCATAGCCGTAGGCGACATGGACGATGTCGCCCTTGCGTCCGCCGGCGGCGTGGATCGAGCGGGCGATCAGTTCGGCCCAGGTGTCGATATCCTTCTGCGTATAACCGACCACGGTCGGCTTGCCGGTGGTGCCGCTGGACGCATGGATGCGCACCACGTCCTCGCGCGGCACGGCGAACATGCCGTAGGGGTAGTTGTCGCGCAGGTCCTGCTTGGTGGTGAACGGAAAGCGGGCAAGATCGGCGAGGCTGCGGAAATCGTCCGGATGGACGCCGGCGGCGTCGAACTTGGCGCGGTAGTGCGGAACGTTGTTGTAGACATGCTGGAGCGTCCATTTCAGACGCTCGGTCTGCAGCGCGACGATTTCGTCGCGGCTGGCGGTTTCGATGGCGTGCAGGCCTTTGTTCATTATGGTCTTCCTCCTCAACCAATAATTGTCATGTGCCGCGGCAGGCCCCTGCTTGAGCCAGATCAACCGTCGCCGCTTTCGCGCCATGGCGGCCGGCCGGCGCCGTGCGACAATGGCCGGCTATGCTGCTGACCGCCATCCGCGGGCTGATCGCCCACGCCTTCCCGATTTTCGTCGCCCAACTGGCCTCGATCGGCATGATGGTCATCGACACCGCGGTGCTCGGCCACGTCAGCCCGGTCGATCTGGCTGCCGTGGCGATCGGCGGCGGCATCCATGTCTCGGTGGTGTTCGCGCTGGTCGGTGTGCTGCAGGCGGTCGGCCCAGTGGTCGCGCAGTTGCATGGGGCGCGGCGCGACAGCGAGGTGGCCGGAGTGCTGCAACAGGGCTTCTGGCTGGCCCTGGTGCTGGCGCTGCCGGGCATGCTCTTTCTCTTTCACCCGGATGCGGTGCTTGGCCTGGCCAGCATGGATGCCGCGGTCGAAACCAAGGTCCGCGACTACTTGGCGCTGCTCGCCTGGGGCCTGCCGGCGTCGCTCTGTTACCGGACCTTTTATGCGTTCTGCAATGCGCTGGGCAAGCCGCGGGTGCTGATGGGCATCGGCCTCGCCGCCCTCGGCTTGCATGCCGTGCTGGCCTGGGGGCTGGCGCTGGCCGGCTGGCTCGGGGAGCCGCTCGGCGTCGCTGGCTGCGCCTGGTCGAACGTGCTGATCGCCTGGCTGGCCTGCGCAGCCGCTGGTGCCTATCTCGGCCTCGGGCCGCTGGGCCGGCGCTACCGGCCGTTCGCCGCCTGGCAGGCACCAAACTGGCGGCGCTGGCGCGAGTTGCTGCGCCTGGGGGTGCCGATGGGCCTGTCCAATCTGGTCGAAATCACGTCGTTTACGCTGATCGCGCTGTTCATCGCCTCGCTCGGCGCCACCGTGGTCGCCGGCCATCGCATCGTCGCCAACCTGTCGGCGTTGACCTACATGTTGCCGCTGGCCTTGGCCATCGCCACTATGGCGGCGGTTGGCCAGGCGATCGGCGCCCGCGACTGGTTGCAGGTCCGCGTCACCGTGCGCGCGGCCCTGCTGCTGTCGGCCGCCCTGTCCACGCTGGCCGGGCTGCTCCTGTGGCTGGCCGCCGAGCCGTTGGCGGCGGCCTATACTGACGATCCGGCGGTGCGCCAGGTGGCCGCCGGGCTGATCGTTTATGTCGCGGTCTACCAATTCTTCGATGCCCTGCAGACGATTGCCGGCCATGTCCTGCGCGCCTGTCGCGTGACTTTTCTGCCGATGCTGGTGCAGACGCTGTGCTTCTGGGGTGTCGGCCTGCTTGGCGGTGCCTGGCTGTGCTACCGCTGGTCGCCGCCGCTCGGCGCCGCCGGATTCTGGCTGGCGGCGGTGTTCGGGCTGGTGCTGGCGGCGGCGCTGCTGTTGCCACTAATGCGGCAGGCATTGCAGGCGCTTGAATCGACGTCGTAATTATGAATTTTGGGGCTGCAATAATTCTTTTCGTCTGTGGTAACATTTTTAGTTCAGGACGGTATAACCGGGCGGGGGGTCGCATGGCTGCCGCTTATCACTAGCAACTCAACTAAACGCAAGGAAAGCGCATGAAAATTCACGAATATCAGGGCAAGCAAATCCTGAAGAAATTCGGCGTCACCGTTCCGCGCGGGATTCACTGCACGACCGTGGACGACGCGGTCAAGGCAGCGGAAACCCTGGGCGGCAAGATCTGGGTGGTCAAAGCCCAGATTCACGCTGGCGGTCGCGGCAAGGGCGGTGGCGTCAAGGTCGCCAAGTCGTTGGACGAAGTGCGCCAGTACGCCGGCCAGATCCTCGGCATGCAGCTGATCACGCACCAGACCGGCCCGGAAGGCCAGAAGGTCCGCAATCTGCTGATCGAGGAAGGCGCCGACATCAAGCATGAATACTACGTTGCCGCGCTGACCGACCGCGCGACCCAATCGGTGGCCATGATGGCCTCCTACGAAGGCGGCATGGATATTGAAGAAGTCGCCCACAAGACCCCGGAAAAGATCATCAAGGTCTTCGTCAACCCGCTGGTCGGCCTGACCGACGAGCAGGCGCTGACCCTGGCCAAGGGCATGGGCATGCCGGAAGGCTCGATCGCCCAGTGCGTCGACACCCTGAAGAAGCTCTACACCTGCTACATGGAAACGGATGCTTCGCTGGCCGAAATCAATCCGCTGATCCACGAAGGCGACGGCACCGTCAAGGCCCTCGACGCCAAGTTCAACTTCGACTCCAACGCCCTGTACCGTCAGGAAGAAATCGTCGCCATGCGCGACCTGGACGAAGAAGACGCCGACGAAGTCGAAGCTTCCAAGTTCGACCTGGCCTACATCTCGCTCGACGGCAACATCGGCTGCCTGGTGAACGGTGCCGGTCTGGCCATGGCCACCATGGACACCATCAAGCTGTTCGGCGCCGAGCCGGCCAACTTCCTGGACGTCGGCGGCGGCGCCACGACCGAGAAGGTCACCGAAGCCTTCAAGATCATGCTCAAGAACCCCAAGGTCAAGGGCATCCTGGTCAACATCTTCGGCGGCATCATGAAGTGCGACACCATCGCTACCGGCGTCGTTGCCGCAGCCCGCGAAACCCATCTGTCCGTGCCGCTGGTCGTGCGCATGAAGGATACCAACGAAGATATGGGCAAGCAGATCCTGAAGGATTCCGGTCTGCCGATCATCTCTGCCGATTCCATGGCCGAAGCCGCCACCAAGATCGTTGCTGCGGTCAAGTAAGGAGCTATTGAATGTCCATTTTCATCAACAAGAACACCCGCATCATCACCCAGGGCATCACCGGCAAGACCGGCCAGTTCCATACGGAAAAGTGCCAGGAATACGCCAACGGCAAGGAATGCTTCGTTGCCGGCGTGAACCCGAAGAAGGCCGGCGAGTCGATCTTCAACATTCCCATCTACGCTTCGGTCAAGGAAGCTGCCGCTGAAACTGGCGCCACCGTTTCCGTCATCTACGTGCCGCCCCCGGGCGCCGCTGCCGCGATCTGGGAAGCCGTCGAAGCCGACCTCGACCTGGCTATCTGCATCACCGAAGGCATTCCCGTCCGCGACATGCTGATCCTGCGCAACAAGATGAAGGAAAAGGAAGCCAAGGGCGGCAAGAAGACGCTGCTGCTCGGCCCGAACTGCCCCGGTCTGATCACTCCGGACGAAGTCAAGATCGGCATCATGCCGGGTCACATTCACCGCAAGGGTCGTATCGGCGTGGTTTCCCGCTCCGGCACCCTGACCTACGAAGCGGTCGGCCAGCTGACCGAAATCGGTCTCGGCCAGTCCTCCGCTGTCGGTATTGGTGGCGACCCGATCAACGGTCTGAAGCACATTGACGTCATGAAGGCCTTCAACGACGATCCGGACACCGACGCCGTCATCATGATCGGCGAAATCGGCGGTCCCGATGAAGCCGAAGCCGCCCAGTGGTGCAAGGCCAACATGAAGAAGCCGATCGTCGGCTTCATCGCTGGCGTCACCGCCCCGGCCGGCAAGCGCATGGGCCACGCTGGCGCCCTGATCTCCGGCGGTGCCGACACTGCCGATGCCAAGCTCGCCATCATGGAAGAGTGCGGCTTCAAGGTGACGCGCAACCCGTCCGAAATGGCCAAGCTTCTGAAGGCCATGCTGTAATACGAGCGCAAGCTCAGCAACAAGGCGGGCCGCGTGCCCGCCTTTTTTTCGTCCATCGTGCCGGAGTAGATCATGGCCCTGTTTCTCAGCGAAAACGACGTCAGGCAAGTGCTGACCATGGAAATGGCGCTCGCCGGCGTCGAGTCGGCGCACCGCGACCTGGCGCTCGGCCAGGCGCTCGATACGCCGCGCCAACGCAGCCGGCTGCCGCAGACGGTGCTGCACATCCTGCAGGGCGCGTTGCCGGCCCAGGGCGTGCTCGGCTACAAGGCCTACACCAGCAACCGCAGCGGCAACCGCTTCCTCGTCCATCTGTTCGATGCGGCCAGTGGTCGTCTGCGGGCGGTGCTCGAGGCCGACTACCTGGGCATGATGCGTACCGGTGCCGCCAGCGGTGTCGCGGCACGCTGGCTGGCGCGGCCGGATGCCACTGTCGCCGGTGTGTTTGGCGCCGGCTGGCAGGCCGAGGGCCATGTCCGGGCGCTGTGCGCAGCGCTGCCGCTGGAGCGCGTCAAGGTGTTTAGCCGGCGCGCCGACAAGTTGCAGGACTTCTGCGCCCGGCTCAGGGCCGTTACCGGCATCGCCGTGCTGCCGGCCGCCAGCGCCGAGGAAACGGTGCGCGGCAGCGACGTGATCGGCACTGTGACCACCGCCGCGCAGCCCTTGTTCGAGGCTGACTGGCTGGAAGAGGGGGCGCACATCAATGGTGCCGGTTCGAATGCGCTGATTCGCCAGGAATTGTCCGAAGCCGCCATCCGGCGCTGCAGCCTGGTGACTGTCGATACCGTGCCGACCGCCCTGGCCGAGGCCGGCGACCTGTTGCCGTTGCTGGAAAAAGGGCGCTTGCAGGCACGCCAGTTGGTTGAACTGGGCGACATCATCGTCGGCCGCCACGGCGGTCGCGCCGCGGCCGGCGACATCACGCTGTTCGAGTCGCAGGGGCTGGCGA
>DASUZG010000310.1:0-2318 GCA_036376995.1 Azonexus sp.
CGAGCAGCGTCGACAGCGGCCGCTCCGGCTCGATCGCCCAGGCGCCCGGGTGGATCACCCGGGCCAGGCGTTCGATTTCCAGGGCGGGCAGCCGGCTGTAGTCCATGGGCGGGCGGATTCCGGACGCGGCCGTTAGCGGCGAGCGGCCGGCGTGCCGCCGTCGCCGTCGAGGTGGAAGAAAGTCATCGTCTGTTGCAACTGCTCGGCCTGCGAGCCGAGTTGCTCGGCGGTGGCGGCCAGTTGCTCGGAGGCCGAGGCGTTCTGCTGCGTGGCCTGGTTGAGCTGGCCCATGGCGCCGTTGATCTGGGCGACGCCGGAGGACTGTTCGGCGGAGGCCGAGGCGATTTCCTGGACGAGGTCGGACGTCCGACGGATGGTCGGGACCATCGCGGTCAGCAGCGTGCCGGCACGTTCGGCCTGCTTGACCGAGGAGCCGGCGAGGTCGCCGATCTCCTGGGCGGCGACCTGCGAGCGCTCGGCCAGCTTCCTGACTTCGGCGGCGACGACGGCGAAGCCCTTGCCATGGTCGCCGGCGCGAGCGGCCTCGATGGCGGCGTTCAGGGCGAGCAGGTTGGTCTGGTAGGCGATGTCGTCGATGATGCCGATCTTGCTGGCGATGCTCTTCATGTCCTCGACCGTGCGGTTCACCGCGGCGCCGCCGTCGGCGGCCTCAGTGGCGGCCTTGGCGGCCATGCCGTCGGTGACGCGGGCGTTTTCCGAATTCTGCGCGATCGAGGCGGTCATCTGCTCCATCGACGAGGTGGTTTCCTCGACCGAAGCCGCTTGTTCGCTGGACGACTGCGACAGCGACTGGGCGGTGGCCGAGACCTGGCCGGCGGCGTTGGTCAGGCTGTCGGCGGCGGTGCGCACCTCGTCGATGATCCGGGTCAGGTTGCTGACGGTGCGGGCGATCGCGTCCTGCAGTTCGCCGACTTCGTCGCGCCGGGTGACGGCCACCGTTTCCCGCAGGTCGCCGTCGGCGACGCCGAGCGCGATCAGCGCCACGGCATGGACGTCGCGCAGCATGCGCACCAGCGCCACGACGAACACCACGGCGATCAGCGAGACGATGGCTGACAGCAGCAGCGAGACGATCAGGCCGTTGCGGGCGGTGTCGTGCAGCTTCGTGGCGGCGGCCATGGTGGCGCCGGCGATGCGGTCCTCGAGTCCCTTCATCGCGTCGATCTTGCGGGTGATGGTGGTGAACCAGTTGCCCGGGGCGATGCCGAATGCGCCCTCGGCCGCCTTGTCGAGCGCCGCGTTGCGCATCTCGGCGGTCTCGCGCGCCACCGGCGACGCCAGCAGTTCGGCCAGGGCCGCGACGTCGGCCGGCTCGGCCATGGTCCGGAAGCTGGCCAGGTAGGTCTCCTGGTTGGCCAGGATGCCGGCCAGCCGGCGCAGCAGCGGCAGGTCGAGCGGCCGGTCGGCGGCGAAGGCGCTGTTCAGCGTCGCCCGTTCGCGGCCGGCCTGCTCCTTGGCCTGCAGGAACATCACGTAGGCCGAGAAGCGGCGCATCATGCCGGCGTCGCTCAGGTTGGGGGCGACCACCGCGACGGCGTCGAGATTGAGTTCGATGGCACGGGTGAACCAGGCGAAGGAATCCGGGCCGGCCAGGTGCAGGTCGCTGATCGCGGTGCGCTTGGCATCGCGCTCGCGCAGCATGTCGCCGGCGCTGGCCAGGCGCTTGGCCAGTTCCTCGGGCAGTTCACCGGCATTGGCCTTGATCGCTGCGGCCAGGGCCGTCGCCCGGGCGTCGGTGTCGCGCCGCTGCTGTTCCAGCTCGCTGCGGAACTTTTCCCCCTTGCTGCCGAGGAAGCCGGCCGACAGGCCGCGCTCCTTCTGCAGTTCGTGCACCAGCGCGCTGCCGGCCACGGCCACTTCGCTGACCGCGGCGATGCGGCCACTTTCCTGCAAGGCGAAGAAATTGGTGGCGATGTCGCGGGTCAGATAGACGGCGAAGCCGACGGTGATCAGGGTCATCATGCCGAGCAGGCGGACGCGGATCGAGCGGAAGTTCATGACGGTGTCTCCCCCAACAGGGTCGGTGCGCGGCGGCCGGCACCGGTTATTTATGGGTTTTTTTCGTTGTTGCCTTGCCTGGTACGCCGGGCGCGGCGCTCCGCCGGGGAGCGCCGCCGGCGGCTTTCAGGCGTTGCCGGGTGCCGGCGCCGCGTCGGCAGCGCCGTGCTCCGAGCCGGTGAGCAGGGCGATTTCCTCGACCGACAGCACCTTGGTGATCTCGAGCAGGATCACGAACTTGCCGGCCACCTTGCCCATGCCCTGGATGAAGTCGGCGCGGATGCGGGCGCCGAAGGAAG
>DASUZG010000311.1:0-7888 GCA_036376995.1 Azonexus sp.
CTGCTTGAGCTTCGGGAAAATCTCGCTTTCCTCTTCCTTGACGTGATGCTTGACGTATTCCGACAGCACCGTGACCAGCGCTTCGAAAATTTCCCCGTCCTGCTCACCTTCCTGAATCTGGGCGATCAGGTCCTTGATGACGCCATGTTCGACAGCTGCCTCGGGCACTAGCTTCTTGTCCTTGAGCGCAGTCTTGACGCTGGGGTAGAACATTTCCTCCTCGACCTGCGCATGCACGGTCAGCGCATTGCAGATCTCGGTGGCGATTTCCATTTTCTTGTTGGCCGCGTGCGTTTTTTCAAATTCAGCGAAGAGCTCTGTAACTTTTTTATGGTCGGCCTTGAGCAGGTCGGTGGCACTTTGTTCCTTGCCGTGTGATTTCGACACGGAGGGTTGTGGCTTGGCAGTAGTGGCCATGGCAGTTCCTTTCAAACGGTGACTAGGGGCGCCGGCCGTGGCCGGCTGGACGACCTTCCGCTCGGAAGGATCGCCCTGCGGAGCTTTCAGCAATCGGCATTCCCAGGTGCTCGGGTGGTGCGCCGCCCGGCACGGTGGCGGAACTGTTCCTGCCGCCATCCATCGAATGGCGGTGATGAGCCGGATTGCTCCGGCGCACACCCTTACGCCGTCCGCCGTTCCGCCCTACGGAGAATGTGATGGAAACCAATCTGCACACGATGAACAACCTGTTTGCCCAGTTGGGCCTGCCGGCCACTGCGCCCGCCATCGACGAATTCATCGCCGCGCACCGGCCGCTGCCCAACGACATCGCGCTGTACCGGGCGCCGTTCTGGAGCAGTGCCCAGCGCGAGTTCCTGAAGGAAGAGATCATCGACGACGCCGACTGGGCGCCCGTCATCGACGAACTGAACGTCCGCCTGCGCTAGACGTCAGGCCGGCAGGGCCAGCGAGGCCCACAGGTGGGCGGCGACCAGGGCCCGCCACGGGGCGAACGGTTCGAGCCAGGCACGCGTCGCCTTCTCGTCGGGGGCCGTCGCCATGCCCGCCAGGCGGCCAAGACCGCGACGCACGGCGGCATCGCCGTGCAGCGAGCCATCCACCCAGCCGAAACCGCGCAGCAGCACGTAATCGACCGTCCACGGCCCGATCCCGCGCACGGCCAGCAACCGGGCGCGGATTTCGTCGGCCGGCGGTTCGGCCAGCCAGGCTTCCAGCGGCAGGGCGTCAGCCACGACCAGCCGGGCGACCGTGAGCAGCGTCTGCGCCTTGCTGGCGGAAAAGCCGGCGGTCCGTAGTGTCGCCTCGTCGAGCGCGGCCACCCGGGCGGCATCCGGATAACAGACGAGGCCGCCGGAATGGCGCGGGCCGGCGGCCAGCAGCAGTTTGCGGCGCAGTGAAATGGCGGCGCCGAGGCTGATCTGCTGGCCGGTGATGGCCCAGCTCAGCGCTTCGAAGGGTGTCGCCGCCAGCGGTACGCGCAGGCCGGCCTGGCGGGTTAGCAGCGGGCCGAGTTGCGGGTGGCCGGCGTGCGCCTGCTCGAAGGCTTCGACCGGCTGCGCGAGACCGAGAAGATGGCGAGCGGCAGCCAGTACGGCGGCACTATCTGCCATGCCGTCATCGACGGCCAGTTCGGCCTCCGCCGCACCGTCGGCAAAGACGATGCCGAGGCAAGCCGGGCGCCCCTGCCAGAGCAGAGCCTTGGCCAGGCGGTCGGGGCCGGTGCGTTCGCCGACTGACTGGCGGTCGCGGCCGTGGAATTCGAGGATGTCGGCCGGGCGAAAACCGGCCGGCAGGGCGAGCCGACTGCGCGCGGTTGCCATCAGGCGGCCCGCCGGAAAGTCAGGTTGTAGCGGCAGCCCCCGGTCAGTGGGTGCTCACCGGCAGCCAGGGTTTGCACGCCGTGAAAGCGCAGGCGGTCCGGACCGCCCCAGACCAGCACGTCGCCATGGGCCAGCGGCAAGTTGAGGCGCGGCCCGCTGCGCGTCTCGCCGCCGAACTGGAACACGACCGGCAGGCCGAGCGAAACGGAAACGATCGGCTGGCTGAAGTCGCGCTCGTCGCGATCCTGGTGCAGCGACATGCGGGCGCCGGGTACATAGCGGTTGATCAGACAGGCATCCGGCGCGAAACCGGCGAAGCCGGCCAGCGCCGCCGCTTCTCCGGCCAGCCGGCGCAGCATCTCGGGCATCGCCGGCCAAACCCGCCCGCTGGCCGGGTCGGTGGCCTGGTAGCGGTAGCCGGCGCGGTCGCTGACCCAGCCGAGCGGGCCGCAATTGGTCATCGCTACCGACATGCTCTGGCCGCCCGGCGTCTGCATGTGGCGAAACGGTGCGACCGCCGCGATGCGCCCGATTTCCTCGACCAATTGCGGAGCGCCGGCAAGCGCCAGCCCGGGCAGCAGGACCGTGCCCGGACCGAGCCGGCGGCCGCGGCCACCGGCGACGGCTTCGAGGCCGCTGTCGTCGGCGAGGGAAAAGAGACTCTGCTGCATGGTCCGGGGCGATGCGAAGTTCGGGAGAAACTTCTTTGTACCACGCCCCGGCCGGTGCCGGGCAAGCCGGCTACAGGCGCGACCAGTCCGGGTTCGGCAGTGCGGCGAAGGCCTGGCGCAGGTGCTCGCCCCACTGCTGGCGAATCTGCCCGTAGTAGGCGTTGTCGCGGGTGATCTGCAGGTGCTGGCGGATCTGCAGCGCATCGCGCTCGTAGATCACCAGGTCGAGCGGCAGGTCGACCGAGAGATTGGAGCGGATGGTCGAATCCATCGAGATCAGCGCGCATTTGGCGGCTTCGTCGAGCGCGGTCCCGGGATTGATGACGCGGTCGATGATCGGCTTGCCGTATTTCGATTCGCCGATCTGGAAATACGGCGTCTCGCGCGTCGCCTCGATGAAGTTGCCGGCGGCGTAGATGTTGAAGACGCGCGGCTCCTCGCCCTTGATCTGGCCGCCGATGATCAGCGACGAGGCGAAATCGACGCCGAACTTCTCCAGCGCCGCGGCATCGCGGGCGTGGATCTCGCGCAGGCAGTCGCCGACGTGCTTGGCCGCCTCGAACATGTTCCTGACCTTGTGCAGGTTCATGCCGCGCCCGTCGAGCTTCTCGCGCAGGGTATTGACCACGGACTGGCTGATCGACAGGTTGCCCGAGGTCATCAGCACCAGTACGCGCTCGCCGTCGCGGGCGAAGACGTGCATCTTGCGGAAGGTGTTGATGTGATCAACGCCGGCGTTGGTGCGCGAATCGGACAGGAAGACGAGGCCGGCGTCGAGGCGCATGGCCACGCAATAGGTCACGCCGCCTCCGCCATCGGCACCAGGAAGTCGCGGCTGATGCCGTCGCCGAGCAGGTAGATGCGGTCCATGAAGTCGGTCAGCCAGGCGTGCAGGCCGTCCTTCAGGATGTCCTCGATGCGCCCGTAGCGCAGCCGCGAGTAGAGCAGGCCGGCCTGGCGCTGGGTCTCGCCGGAATGGCTGTTGGCGATCAGTTCGAGATTCTTGACCACACCGTTCAGGCAGAAGTGCAGCGAGCGCGGCATGTCGCGGTGCAGGATCAGCAGTTCGGCGACCCGCTCCGGCGTGATCACGTCGCGGTACACCTTGCGGTACACCTCGAAGGCCGACACCGAGCGCAGCAGCGCGCCCCACTGGTAGAAGTCGGTCGCCCCTTCCTCGTCGCCGTGCGGACGCAGCACGTGGTATTTGACGTCGAGGATGCGCGCCGTGTTGTCGGCGCGTTCGAGCAGCGTGCCGAGGCGGATGAAGTGGAAGGCTTCGTCCTGCAGCAGCGTGCCGATGGTGACGCCGCGCGATAGCGAGGAGCGCATCTTGACCCACTCGAAGTACTCGCCGATGCCGGCCGACAGCAGCTGGTCGAACTGCTTCTCGCGGGCTTCCAGCCAGGTGGCGTTGAGCGTTTCCCACATTTCGGTGGTCACCGTGCCGCGCACGGCGTGGGCGTTCTCGCGCGCCATGCGCAGACAGCTGTGGATCGAGGCGAAGTTGTCGGGATCGCTGACCATGAAGCGCAGCACGTTCTCGCCATTGACCGTGTCGTATTTCTTGGCATAGGCCTCGTCGAGGCTGTTGAGCGCGATGATGGCGTTCCAGCTCTGGTTGGCGGCGGCCTCGGACTGCGGCACGAGGGACATCTGCCAGGTGACGTCGAGCAGGCGGGCCATGCTCTCGGCGCGCTCGATGTAACGGGACATCCAGAACAGGTGGTCGGCGGTACGCGATAGCATCTTCTTCTCCCTAATCAGTCTTCGAGGACCCAGGTGTCCTTGGTGCCGCCGCCCTGCGACGAATTGACCACCAGCGAGCCCTTGGTCAGGGCGACGCGGGTCAGGCCGCCAGGCACCATGTTCACGCACTTGCCGGAAGACAGCACGAAGGGGCGCAGGTCGAGGTGGCGCGGCGCGATGCCTTCCTCGACGAAAGTCGGGCAGTTGGACAGGGCCAGCGTCGGCTGGGCGATGTAGCCGTCGGGCTTGGCCAGCAGCAGCTGGCGGAATTTCTCGATCTGGTCGCGGGTCGAGGCCGGGCCGACCAGCATGCCGTAGCCGCCGGCGCCATGCACTTCCTTGACCACCAGTTCCGGCAGGTGATCGAGCACGTATTTCAGATCGTCCGGCTTGCGGCACATGTAGGTCGGCACGTTGTTGAGGATCGGCTCCTCGCCGAGGTAGAAGCGGATCATCTCCGGCACGTAGGGGTAGATCGACTTGTCGTCGGCGACGCCGGTGCCGATGGCGTTGGCCAGCGTCACGTTGCCGGCCTGGTAGGCCTTCAGGATGCCGGGCACGCCGAGCGCCGAATCGGGGCGGAAGGCCTGCGGATCGAGAAAGTCGTCATCGATCCGGCGGTAGATCACATCGACCCGCTGCGGGCCTTGGGTGGTGCGCATGTAGACGACTTCGTCCTTGACGAACAGGTCGCGCCCCTCGACCAGCTCGACGCCCATCTGCTGGGCGAGGAAGGTGTGCTCGAAATAGGCGCTGTTGTAGGCGCCCGGCGTCAGCACCACGACGGTCGGGTTGGCGACGCCGTTGGGCGCCACGGCGCGCAGCTTCTCCAGCAGCATGTCCGGGTAGTGCTGCACCGGCGCCACCTTGTGCCGGGCGAACAGCTCCGGGAAGAGGCGCATCATCATCTTGCGGTCTTCGAGCATGTACGAGACGCCGGACGGCACCCGCAGGTTGTCCTCGAGCACGTAGAACTCGCCCTGCCCGGCCCGCACCACGTCGACACCGGCGATGTGGGCATAGATGCCGGCCGGCACGTCGACGCCTTTCATCACCGGGCGGTACTGCGCGTTGTGGAAAATCTGCTCGGCCGGAATCTTGCCGGCGCGGATGATTTCCTCGTCGTGGTAGATGTCCCACAGGAACATGTTGAGCGCCTTGACCCGCTGGCGCATGCCGCGCTCCAGCGCCTTCCACTCCTTGGACGGGATGATGCGCGGGATGATGTCGAAGGGAATCAGCCGCTCCTTGCCCCCCTCCTCGCCATAGACGGCGAAGGTTATGCCGACGCGGTGGAAGGCCAGGTCGGCCTCGGCACGCTTGCGCTCGATGCGCTCCGGCGGCGTCGCCGCCAGCCAGTCGCCGTATCCCTTGTAGTGCTCCCTGACACCGCCGTTGGCGTCGTACATCTCGTTATAGAAGTTCATGCTGGACTCGTCATTGAGAATGCTGTCGACACCATTTCAGCAGGTTCCGTGCCACGGATCAAAATGTCATTGAATCATGGCATTACAAAGCCGCCACACTGTGCTGCGCCCCATGCCGGTGCAGGCCATGTCAAAGTGGTGCAAATAAAAAAAACCCGCCGGATCGCTCCGGCGGGTTTTCTGTTCAGGCGAAGCCGGAAACGGATCAGGCGCGCTCGAGAATCACGGCGATGCCCTGGCCGCCACCGATACACATGGTGACCAGCGCGTACTTGCCGGCAACGCGTTCCAGTTCGTACAGGGCCTTGGTGGCGATGAAGGCGCCGGAGCAGCCGACCGGGTGGCCGAGGGCGATGGCGCCGCCGTTCGGGTTGGTCTTGGCCGGATCGAGGCCGAGCACCTTGGAGACCGACAGGGCCTGGGCGGCGAAGGCTTCGTTGGATTCGATGACGTCCATCTGGTCCAGCGTCAGGCCGGCCTTCTTCAGGGCCAGCTTGGTCGCCGGGATCGGGCCTTCGCCCATCACGTCGTTCGGCACGCCGGCGACGGCATAGCCGGCGATGCGGGCACGGGCCTTGTGGCCGGCCTTGGCGGCGACATCGGCGGCGGCCAGCACGAAGAAGGCGGCGCCGTCATTGATGCCGGAAGCGTTGCCGGCGGTCACGGTACCGTCCTTCTTGAAGGCCGGCTTCATCTTGGCCAGCGCTTCCATGGTGGTGCCACGCTTGACGTATTCGTCGGTGTCGAAAACCACTTCGCCCTTCTTGGTCTGCTTGACGATCGGCACGATCTGCGACTTGAAGTGGCCGGCGTCGATGGCGGCAGCGGCGCGGCGCTGCGATTCGACGGCGAACTCGTCCTGCTGCTCGCGGGTGATGCCGTGCTTGGCAGCCAGGTTCTCGGCAGTGATGCCCATGTGGCCGACGCCGAACGGGTCGGTCAGCACGGCGACCATGGAGTCGATGGCCTTGGTGTCGCCCATGCGCGCGCCGGAACGCAGCGCCGGCATCAGGTAGGCAGCCTTGGACATGACTTCGACGCCGCCGCCGATGCCGTAGTCGGCATCGCTCAGCATGATGTTCTGGGCGGTGGTGACGATGCCCTGCAGCCCGGAGGCGCACAGGCGGGACACCTGCATGGCTACCGATTCCATCGGCAGGCCGGCCTGGATGGTGGCGACGCGCGAGGCGTAGGCGTAACGGGAGTCGGTCGGCATCGTGGTGCCGACGGTAACGTAGTTGATCTGCTGGGGATCGACACCGGAGCGGGCGATCGCTTCCTTCATCACGATACCGGCCAGTTCGCTGGTTTCGAAGTCGGCCAGGGAGCCGCCGAAGGAACCGATGGGGGAACGAACTGCGCTCAGAACGACAACTTCTCTGCTCATTTCAAACTCCTTGTAAGAATTATTCAGCCCACCAGGCTGGCGAGCCCCAACAGAAACAGCAACAACATCCACAGCACCGTAGCACGCCAGA
This sequence comes from Azonexus sp., assembly GCA_036376995.1. Lineage (GTDB taxonomy): Bacteria > Pseudomonadota > Gammaproteobacteria > Burkholderiales > Rhodocyclaceae > Azonexus. The sequence goes on from DASUZG010000311.1 coordinate 7,107, forward strand.
CGAGTCCGACGGCACTTTGCATGAAATCGACATCGGGCGCTTGGCCCAATCCCAGTTCGGCACTATCCGACATTTCCGTTTCATCGATCATCGGCCGCCCCAACTGGACGCCGAGCGCTCCGGCGCCGCTCGCCAGGACGATACCGAGATCGCGGTCGGGCCAGCGGGCCGGCTGGGTCCGCCAGCAATACACCGCATCCTCGAAATCGCCGACGATGGCGAAAGCCGCCGCCGTGGCGCGCAGGGGTAGCCAGTCGATGATACCGAAAACCTGCCGGGCGAAGTCGGGAAATTCATTGCGCGCCGAGCCGTCGGCCACGCCCCAGCGCTGGCGCAGCACGGCGGCCATCCGGTAGAGCAGCGCGCCGCACGGGCCGGGCAGCAGCACGAACCAGAGCAGCACGGCGAAGACGTGGCGATGCGAGGCGGCCAGCGCCTCCTCGATGGACAGGCGGGCGATTTCCTCGGAGTTCAGGCCGTCGGTCGGGCGTTCGAGCCATTGCCCGAGCAGTTCGCGGGCACGCGGCAGGTCGCCGAGGCGCAGGGCCAGCTGGATTTCCGTGTAGTGGTGGCTGAACTGGCGAAAGCCCATGGTCAGGTACAGCACGCCGACATTGAGCACCAGCGCCAGCAACGGACTCAGCGCATAAAGAAAACCGTAGATGACGCCCAGCAGCACGACCGGCGGCAGTACCGCCAGGCACCAGGCGAGCACGCCGTGGCGACGGGCGCCGGCATTGCAACGCGATTCGATGAAATCCGCCCAGGCGCCGAGCGGTTCG
>DASUZG010000312.1:0-2649 GCA_036376995.1 Azonexus sp.
TCGCCCGCGACCTGCACAAGCGCTTCGGCAGCCACGAAGTGCTGCGTGGTGTGTCGCTTTCCGTCGGCAAGGGCGAGGTGGTGGCGGTGATCGGCCCGTCCGGCTCGGGCAAGAGCACGCTGCTGCGCTGCCTCAACCATCTGGAGACGATCGACCGCGGCGAAGTGGTCATCGAGGGCGAGACGTTGGTGACCACCGACGACGCCGGCCACTGCCATTACGTGCCGGAGGCCGAGGCGCGCCGCATCTGCCGCCGGATGGGCATGGTCTTCCAGCACTTTAACCTGTTCCCGCACCTGACCGTGCTGCAGAACCTGATCGAGGCGCCGATGACGGTGAAGGGCCTGGCGCGCGAGGCGATCGTGCCGGTCGCCGAGGAGCTGTTGCGCAAGGTCGGCCTGTTCGAGAAGCGCGACAGCTACCCGTCGCGCCTTTCCGGCGGCCAGAAGCAGCGCGTCGCCATCGCCCGGGCGCTGGCCATGGCGCCGGACATCATGCTGTTCGACGAACCGACCTCGGCGCTCGATCCGGAACTGACCGGCGAGGTGCTGCGCAGCATGCGCCAGCTGGCCGAGGAACACATGACCATGCTCGTCGTCACGCACGAGATGGCCTTCGCCCGCGACGTGTCGACGCGGGTGGTGTTCATGGACGGCGGCGACGTCGTCGAGGCCGGCGAGCCGGCGGCGCTGTTCGGCAACCCGGTCCATCCGCGAACCCGCGCCTTCCTGCAGCGCCTGTCCTGAGGCCGGCAGCGCTTCCGGCCGGGCCAGTGCCCCTTCCGGGGCGAGGTGTGACTGGGCGGCGCCGGCTTACTGCCAGCTGATCAGACCGTAGTTCTTCTTGCCGCGGCGCAGGATGGTGAAGCGGCCGTAGAGCCGTTCGTCGCCGCCAACCACGTGGTCGAGCGCCTCGACCTTGTGGCCGTTGAGGGTGACGCTGCCGCCCTGGATGAAGGTGCGCGCTTCCGACTTCGACTTGGCCAGGCCGGCCGCGACCAGCGCGTCGATCAGGCTGCCGTTGGCGGATTCCAGCGCGACGCCGGGCATGCCGTCCTGCGCGAGTTGTTCGAGGTCGTTCTCGGTCAAGTCGGCCAACTGGCCGGAGAACAGGCTCTCGGTGATGCGGCGGGCGGCCATCAGCGCGACTTCGCCATGCACCAGGCGGGTCGCTTCCTCGGCCAGGATGCGCTGGGCTTCCGGCTTCTGGCCGCTGGCCTTGTCGGTCGCCTCGATCTCGTTGATGCGCGCCACCGGCAGGAAGGTGAAGAACTTCAGGAACTTGTAGACGTCGGCATCGGCCGTGTTCAGCCAGAACTGGTAGAAGGCGTAGGGCGAGGTCTTCTTCGGGTCGAGCCAGACGGCGCCCGATTCGGTCTTGCCGAACTTGGTGCCGTCGGCCTTGGTGATCAGCGGCACGGTCAGGCCGTAGGCCTGGACATGGTGCAGGCGGCGGGTCAGGTCGGTGCCGGCGGTGATGTTGCCCCACTGGTCGGAACCGCCGACCTGCAGCACGCAGCCGTGGCGCTTGTACAGTTCGGCGAAGTCGTAGCCCTGCAGCAGCGCGTAGGAAAACTCGGTGTAGGAAATGCCCTGGTCCTCGCGCACCAGGCGTTGCTGCACCGCTTCGCGCTTGATCATGGTATTGACCGAGAAGTGCTTGCCGATGTCGCGCAGGAAATCGAGGCAGTTCATGCTGCCGAACCAGTCGTGGTTGTTGGCCATCAGCGCCGCGTTGTCACCCTCGAAGCTGAGGAAGGGGGCGACCTGGCCGCGGATCTTGTCCACCCAGCCGGCGATCACGTCCGGCGTGTTGAGCTTACGTTCGGCGGCCTTGAAGCTCGGGTCGCCGATCATGCCGGTGGCGCCGCCGACCAGCGCGATCGGCTTGTGCCCGGCTTCCTGGAAGCGCTTCAGGATTAGCACCGGCACCAGGTGGCCGAGGTGCAGGCTGTCGGCCGTCGGGTCGAAGCCGCAATACAGCGTCACCTTCTCCTGCTGCAGCATCTGGTCGAGCGTCGCCGCATCGGTCAGTTGGGCGATCAGGCCGCGTTCGTGCAGGTCCTGAAGGAGAGGGGTCTGGTACATGCTGTTGCTCCACGGTGCGGGCGCCGTCGCGCCGAAAATCGGACCCGCGATTCTAGCAGAGGCAGGCCCCGCCCCGGCCGGTCCGGCAGGGGAAAGGCGCCCTCCGCGCACCGGCCGGGGCCGCCAGGCGCAATGCCGGGCGTTGCGGCCCGGTTAGGGGGCAGGCCCGGTTTCGGGTAAAATCCGCTTCTTTCAGTTGCTTGGCCTTGCTCAACATGACCCAGAATACTTCCCTTTCCTACCGCGATGCCGGTGTCGATATCGATGCCGGCGATGCTCTGGTCGACCGTATCAAGCCGCTCGCCAAGAAGACGCTGCGCGACGGCGTGCTCGGCGGCATCGGCGGTTTCGGCGCGCTGTTCGAAGTGCCCAAGCGCTACAAGGAACCGGTCCTGGTCTCCGGCACCGACGGCGTCGGTACCAAACTGAAGCTGGCCTTCGAACTGAACCGCCACGACACCGTCGGCCAGGATCTGGTCGCCATGAGCGTCAACGACATCCTGGTGCTCGGCGCCGAGTCGCTGTTCTTCCTCGACTACTTCGCCTGCGGCAAGCTCGATGT
>DASUZG010000313.1:0-6607 GCA_036376995.1 Azonexus sp.
GCTGGTCGCCGAATCCCGATTCAGCCCTGCTGTGCTCCTGCCAGGCAGTGTACCGCCGCGAATTCGCCAACGAATCGACGGTGCAGGTGATCCACGCCGGCCTCGAATGCGGCATCATCGGTGCCAAGTATCCGGGGCTCGACATCGTCTCGTTCGGACCGACCATCCGCGGCGCCCACGCGCCCGGCGAGGCGGTGGAGATCGCCTCGGTCGGCCGCTGCTGGGAACTGCTCAAGGCGATCCTGGCCGAACTTACACAATCGGAGGGCAAGGCATGAAAGCGATTATTGGATTCCCGCTGCTGCTGGCGTTGGCCGGCTGCGGCGTCGAGACGGCCGGCACGGCGGCGACCGCGGCGGCGCTAAGAAGCAGGAACTGGAACAGGCGCAGCAGACGCAGGCGCAGATGCAGCAGAAACTCGATCAGGCGACGCAGCAGATGCAGCAGCGCACCGACCGGGCCGGGGACGACAAGTAGGTTAGCGTCCGCGCAGGGCTTCGCGCCGGGCGAGGCCCAGTTTGGTCGAGCGTTCCATCTTCTGCACGAAGGCCGGGAAGTCGAGGCCGAACTTGGCGCGCAGTTCCTTGGCGTAATTGTGCAGCCAGCGCCAGCGCGGCTCGAACCAGCGTTCCTTGAAGGCGTACAGCACGTGGTTGCCGTCGTCCGGCACCGAAATCACGATCACCTGGTCGTCGAAGACGTGCATCGCTTCGCCGATCAGGCCGGCATAGGTTTCCTTTTCGCCGGCCAGGTTGATGACCAGCACGCCGTTGCCGGCGAGCTTGGCGTAGGCATTGTCGAAAAATTCGCGGTTGGCCAGGCTGGGCGCGAAGCCGGTCTTGTCGAAGGCGTCCACCAGCAGTGCGTCGATGCCTTTGTCGGCCTGCGCCAGGTACTCGGCGCCGTCGGCCTGCAGGACTTCCAGCCGGGGCCCGTCTTCGGGCAGCAGGAAGGTGTTGCGGAAGGCGATCACGTGCGGGTCGAGTTCGACGGCAGTGAGTTGCGTGCCCGGCAGGCGGTAGTAGCAGAACTTGATCAGCGAGCCGCCACCCAACCCGATCAGCACGATGCGCTTGGGCCGCGGCTGGAACAGCAGGAAGGCCATCATCTTCTGCGTGTAGCGGATGGCCAGCTCGTTCGGCGCCTTCAGCGACATCTCGCTCTGCATCAGGCGGACGTTGAAGTACAGGAAGCGCGACTTCCCGTCGTCGACGACAAAGGGCTTCGGGTAGCTCTCGTCGAGCAGCTGGGCACGCAGTTCGCCGGCCCGGGCCCAGGCCGGTTCGTGCAGCAGCACCGTGCCCGTCTCGTTCTCGAACGGGCTGGGCAAGGCGTAGAGTTCCGTCAAGCAGGCAGGTCGGCAGCGCGCAGCAGGAACACGTAGTCGCCACCGGCAGCGGTGTCGAGCCAGGTGAATGGCAGCTCGGGGAAGGCGTCTTCGAGTTCAGCCCGGTTGTGGCCGATCTCGACCACCAGCAGGCCTTCCGGATTGAGGTGCTTTTTCGCCTCGCGCAGGATGAGGCGGGTGAAGTCGAGACCGTCATCGCCGGAACCCAGCGCCATTTCCGGCTCGTGCAGGTATTCCGGCGGCAGCGCGGCGACCGATTCGGCATCGACGTAGGGCGGGTTGGAGATGATCAGGTCGTAGCGCTTGCCCTTCAGCTTGGCGAAGGCGTCGGACTGGATCAGCTGCACGCGGTCGTCCAGGTGGTAGTCGGCGACGTTGCGCTCGGCGACGGCCAGCGCATCCGACGACAGGTCGACCGCATCGACCTCGGCTTCCGGGAAAGCCAGCGCGGTGAGGATCGCCAGGCAGCCGGAGCCGGTGCACAGGTCGAGCGCGGAAACCACCTCGTAGGGATTGTCGATCCACGGCGCCAGTTGCTCGCCGAGCAGTTCGGCGATGAAGGAGCGCGGCACGATGACGCGCTCGTCGACATAAAAACGGTGCTCGCCGAGCCAGGCTTCGCCGGTCAGGTAGGCGGCCGGCAGGCGTTCCTGGCAGCGCCGGTGGTAGATGGCGAGCAGCGCCTCGCGCTCGTGCGCCAAGAGGCGCGCATCGAGGAAGGGTTCGAGGCGGTCGAGCGGCAGGTGCAGGGTGTGCAGCGTCAGATAGACGGCTTCGTCCCAGGCGTTGTCGCTGCCGTGGCCAAAGAACAGCTGGGCGGCATTGAAGCGGCTGACCGCGTAGCGGATGAAGTCGCGAACGGTGAATAGTTCGGTCGGGGCGGCGGCGGTCATTTGAGCAGGATCTGGTCGAGAATGCGGTGATAGATGGCGGAGAGCTGCGGCAGGGCGTCGACGGCGATGCACTCGTCGATCTTGTGGCTGGTGGCGTTCGACGGGCCGATTTCCAGCATCTGGTCGCAGATCTCGGCGATGAAGCGGCCGTCCGAAGTGCCGCCGGTGGTCGATAGCTCCGTGTCGATGCCGCACACCGCCTTGATCGCAGCTGTCGCCGCATCGGCCAGCGGGCCGCGGCCGGTCAGGAAGGGGCGGGCGCCGAGCGTCCACTTGATCTAGTATTCCAGGCCGTGCCGGTCGAGGATGGCGCACAGGCGCTGCTGCAGGCCCTCCGGCGTGCTGGCCGTGGAGAAGCGGAAATTGAACTTGACCTCGATGTGGCCGGGCACGACGTTGGTGGCGCCGGTGCCGCCGTGGATGTTGGAAATCTGCCAGGTAGTCGGCGGGAAATATTCGTTGCCTTGGTCCCACTCGGTGCTAGCCAGTTCGGCGATGGCCGGTGCTGCCTGGTGGATCGGGTTGCGGCCCTTCTCCGGGTAGGCGATGTGGCACTGGATGCCCTTGACCGTCAGCACGCCGGACAGCGAGCCGCGCCGGCCGTTCTTGATCATGTCGCCAAGGGTGTCGACCGAAGTCGGCTCGCCGATGACGCAGTAGTCGAGCCGCTGGCCGCGCGCCTTCAAGGCTTCGACGACGGCGACGGTGCCGTCGTTGGCATCGCCTTCCTCGTCGGAGGTGAGCAAAAAGGCCAGCGAGCCGGGATGGGCCGGGTGGGCGGCGACGAAGGCTTCGACGGCGGTGACGGCAGCGGCGATCGAGGACTTCATGTCGGCGGCGCCGCGCCCGTAGAGCATGCCGTCACGGATTTCCGGGACGAAGGGCGGGCTGCTCCATTTTTCCAGCGGTCCGGTCGGCACGACGTCGGTGTGGCCGGCGAAGACGAACAGCGGCGCCGTGTCGCCGCGGCGCGCCCAGAGGTTGGTCACGCCGTTGCGATTGATGTATTCGATGGAAAAACCGAGCGCCTGCAGGCGCCCGGTAATGAGGTCCATGCAGCCGGCGTCTTCCGGCGTGACGGACGGGCACGACATGATTTGTCGCGCCAGTTCCAGGGTGGGGTCGGCCATCAGGTGGTTTCTTCTTCCGGGTCGGACAGGCTGAGGGTGAATTCCTTGAACGAGGCGCCGCCGGAATTGGTGCTGTCGAATTCCAGCGCGGTGTCGATCTTCTTGTCGTCCTTGCCGTTGCTGGGAGTCAGTTCGGAGTTGTTGATCAGCCACGACAGGTTGGTCGGCGAATCGGCATTGGCCAGCGCCTCGTCGAGGGTGATGACGTTCTCGCGGTAGAGGCGGAACAGGTCCTGCTCGAAGGTCTGCGAGCCCGGGGCCAGCGTCTGCTCCATCGCATCCTTGATGGCCTGGACTTCACCGCGCTCGATCAGTTCGCTGATGTGGCGGGTGTTGAGCATGATTTCGCAGGTCGCCGCCCGCTTGCCGTCCGGCTTCTTGACCAGGCGCTGGGAGATGATGGCGCGCAGCGCGACCGACAGGTCGAGGAACAGCGCCGGCCGGTTTTCCAGCGGGAAGAAGCTGATGATGCGGTTCAGCGCGTGGTAGGAGTTGTTGGCGTGCAGCGTGGCCAGGCACAGGTGGCCGGTCTGGGCGTAGGCGATGGCCGCCTGCATGGTTTCCTTGTCGCGGATTTCGCCGATCAGGATGCAGTCCGGCGCCTGGCGCATGGCGTTCTTCAGCGCCGCCTGCCAGTCCTGGGTGTCCATGCCGATTTCGCGCTGGTTGACGATCGATTTCTTGTGCTTGAACAGGAATTCGATCGGGTCCTCGACCGTCAGGATGTGGCCCGAACGGTGCGCATTGCGGTGATCGAGCATCGAGGCGATGGTCGTCGATTTGCCCGAGCCGGTGGCGCCGACGATCAGGATCAGGCCGCGCTTTTCCATGATCAGCTCGGCCAGCACCGGCGGCAGCCCGAGGTCGGGCAGGGCCGGGATGTTGCCGAGAATGAAGCGGATGACCATGCTGGTCGAGCCGCGCTGGCGGAAGATGTTGACGCGGAAATTGCCGACCTGCGGAACCCCGAACGAGAGGTTCATTTCGCTGGTCGTCTCGAAGGTCTTGATCTGCTCCTGCGACATCAGTTCGTAGGCGATCTTGTCGATCATGTCGGGCAGCATCACCTGCTGGTTCACCGGCAGGGTGTTGCCCTGGATCTTGATGTGAATCGGCGCGCCGGCGGAAATGAAAATATCCGACGCCTGCTTTTCCGACATCAGCTGGAACAGTTTGTCGAGGATCATGGCAAGACCTTCGTGGTGGGACGGCTTAGGCGCGCAGCAGTTCGTTGATGCTGGTCTTCGAGCGGGTCTGCGCGTCGACCTTCTTGACGATGATCGCGGCGTAGAGGCTGTACTTGCCGCCGTCCTTCGGCAGCGAGCCGGAGATCACCACCGAGCCCGGCGGGATGCGGCCGTAGCTGATTTCGCCGGTTTCGCGGTCGTAGATCGGGGTGCTCTGGCCGATATACACGCCCATCGAGATCACCGAGTTCTCGCCGACGACGACGCCCTCGACGACTTCCGAGCGGGCGCCGATGAAGCAGTTGTCCTCGATGATCACCGGGCCGGCCTGGATCGGCTCCAGCACGCCGCCGATGCCGACGCCGCCGGAGAGGTGCACGTTCTTGCCGATCTGGGCGCAGGAACCGACGGTGGCCCAGGTGTCGACCATGGTGCCTTCATCGACGTAGGCGCCGATGTTGACGAAGGACGGCATCAGCACCGTATTCTTGGCGATATAGGCACCCTTGCGCGCGAAGGCGCCCGGCACGACGCGGAAGCCGCCGGCCTTGAACTGTTCCTCGGTCCAGCCCTGGAACTTGGTATCGACCTTGTCGTAGAAACGCACGTCGCCGGCTTCCTGGACGCGGTTGTCGCGGGTGCGGAAGGACAACAGCACGGCCTTCTTGGCCCACTGATTGACGACCCACTGGCCGTCGACCTTCTCGGCGATGCGCAGCTTGCCGCTGTCGAGATCGGCGATCACGGATTCGATGATCTTGATCGCGTCGGTCGATTGGGTGGTCAGCTCGGTGCGCTTTTCCCAGAGGTCGTCGATGGTGGCTTGCAGCGGATGGCTCATGAGGGGTTCTCTCTGATTACAGTTGTTGTGCGAATTGACGGATACGGCGGGTCGCTTCGAGACATTCGTCGAGCGAGGCGACCAGCGCGATACGGATGAAATTGGCGCCGGGATTGACGCCCTGCGACTCGCGGGCGAGGAAGCTGCCCGGCAGAACGACCACATTATAGTGTTCGAGCAGAGCACGGGCGAAGTCGGTGTCGGCGATCGGCGTCCTCGCCCACAGGTAGAAGCTGGCGTCCGGCATGCCGGTGCCCAGCACCTCGGCGACCTGCGGCGTGCAGGCGGCGAACTTCTCGCGGTACTGGTTGCGGTTGTCGAGCACGTGCGCCTCGTCGTTCCAGGCGGCGACGGAGGCGGTCTGCACCGGCGGCGCCATGGCGCAGCCGTGGTAGGTACGGTAGAGCAGGAATTTCTTCAGGATCTTCTCGTCGCCGGCGACGAAACCGGAACGCATGCCCGGCACGTTGGAGCGCTTCGACAGGCTGGAGAACATCACCAGCCGTTCGTTCGAACGGCCGAGCAGCCTGGCCGCCTGCAGGCCGCCGATCGGCGGGTTGGCCTCGTCGAAATAGATTTCCGAATAGCACTCGTCGGAGGCGATGATGAAGCCGTACTTGTCGGACAGCGCGAACAGCGTCTTCCAGTCTTCCAGCGACAGCACCTTGCCGGTCGGGTTGCCCGGCGAGCAGACGTAGAACAACTGTACGCGCGCCCATTCGGCTTCCGACAGCTGGCCGTAGTCGAAGGCGAAGCCGTTCTCCGGCAGGTTGTTCAGGAAACGCGGTTCGGCGCCCGACAGGTAGGCGGCGCCTTCGTAGATCTGGTAGAACGGATTGGGACTGACGACGATGGGCGTGCCCTTGCTCGGGTCGATGACCGTCTGGGCGAACGAGAACAGCGCCTCTCGCGAGCCGTTGACCGGCAGGATCTCGGTTTCCGGATTCAGGTCCAGCCCGTAGCGGCGGCCGCACCAGGCGGCGATGGCCTGGCGCAGGGCCGGCACGCCCAGCGTCGTCGGGTAGTTGGCCAGGCCCTTGAGACCGCCGGCCAGGGCTTCCATGATGAAGGGCGGCGTGGCGTGCTGCGGTTCGCCGATGGACAGCTTGATTTCCTTGAACTGCGGATTCGGCGTCACGCCGGCAAACAGGGCGCGCAGCTTTTCGAACGGGTAGGGCTGGAGTTGGGCGAGGTGTGGATTCACGTCG